>DASSWO010000206.1:0-8846 GCA_035704795.1 Methylophaga sp.
ATCCAGCCGGCTGACGGCCTTCAATTTTTGGCTATTGGCCCGCCAAACAGCAGCATGAATATGGTGCCAGTCAAGATTGTTCATAGCTTAATTCCTGCTTCACGATTATCCGGCATTAAATGAATCGCTTCGGCGAGTAACGATACACCAATCGTTTCACCGATTTGTAAGGCATTTCGACTGACCACATGTTCGGGTACATCCATTTGCAGCGTTGCATCATCTGCTTCAGGAATGTTCAACAAAACGGTGGTGATGCCTCTTAAGGTAATCATATCGTTGATAATGCCGGTTAAAGGGTTTTCCTGCTCACCTTGTGATGGCCGGCGCCGCTGATGCAATAACACTTTGCTCGGTGATAAAGTCCAGTATACGGCTTGGCCGGGGCTAAAACGATTGTCGTTAATAATCGTCAGTCGCTGACCATGCCATTGCAGATAAAGGTTCTCTTGTTGTTTGATAAGCTTGGCCGAAAACAGATTGCGGACATCTACTTGCCTTGCGACCGCCAACGTTGCCGGCCGGTGTAATACATCGTTTACTGGCCCCTGCTGTAAGCTGCTACCCTGATGTATGACACACATCTCATCAGCGAGCATTGCTGCTTCATCCAAATCATGGGTGACCAGCACGATAGGCATCGCCAATTGTCGGCGCAGGTTGTGTAACTCCAAATATAATTTCCGGCGGGTGACTTTATCGACTGCCGAAAACGGCTCATCCAGCAATAACACCTGCGGATCTCTGGCTAATGCCCGGGCTAATGCCACACGTTGTTGCTGACCACCGGATAACTGGCCGGGATAACGTGCGGCCAAACCATGTAAATTGACCTGCTGTAATAACTCATCAATACGCTGAGAATTATTTTTTGACTGTTTTGGTAACGCCAGACGCAGATTATCGGCAACCGTTAAATGAGGGAATAAAGCATATTCCTGAAATACCATGCCAACCCGGCGCTGCTGTGCAGACAGGTTAATATCTGCTTCACTATCTTGCCAGACAATGTTACTACAACAAATACGACCTTCCCGAGGTTTCAGAAGTCCAGCAATCGCTCTTAACACCGTCGTTTTACCGGCGCCGGACGGTCCAACCAAAGCCAATAATTGCCCGGCAGCACATCTAAATTGCACATCCAGTGGGATTGGCGCGTTGTTTTGTATATTTACGGATAACATCAGATCTGAATTAAACGCCGGTTGAACCAATAAACCAAGGTCACAGTCACCAGTGCAATCACCAATAACACTATCGACATTTGCTGGGCGGCAGCATGATCAAAAGCCAGCACACTGTCGTAAATAGCGATCGATAAGGTACGCGTTTCACCGGCGATATTACCGCCAATCATCAGTACCACACCAAATTCCCCCAGTGTATGACAAAAGCTCAGTACTAACCCCGTGATAATGCCAGGCCAGGCCAGTGGTAATTCTATTTTTAAAAACGTTTGCCATCGTGATAAACCGCTACACCAGGCTGCTTCACGAAGCCCATAGGGAATTTGTTCAAGCGCTCTGAGCATAGGCTGCACCGCAAATGGCAGACTGTAAATCAACGATGCCAACAGCAAACCATTAAATGAAAACGCCAGCTGCGAACCGGTCAATTGATAAAACCATTTCCCCATCAGGGCGTTTTGATCCATCGCGGTCAGCAAAAAATAACCAAGTACCGTTGGTGGCAATACTAAAGGCAGGACAATCAGCGCCTCAATCAGATATTTACCGGTAAATTGCTGGTGTGCCAAACCGCGTGCCAGCAACAGTCCCAATGGCAGCAAAATGGCGCTGGTGAATGTTGCAAGCAGTAATGAAACTTGTAAAGCCTGCCAATCCATCACGGCACTCCGGGCACAACAAAACCCTGTTGCAGGAAATGTTGCCGGGCACAATCACCCTGTAAAAAAGCAACAAATAGCTCGGCGGCTAACGTAGCCCGTTTTGTTAAAACTCCCTGCTGATTTAATATCACCGGCAAAGTTAAATAATGGCCTTGCTGCCCAACTATAGATTGCTGAGCATGACTTAAAGGGATGAAGCCAACCGCCACATTCCCTGTTAAGGTGAACTGCGTCAATTGTCCGGCATTTTCTGCTTGTACCAGATGCGGTAAAGCCAATGACCAGACATCATGTTGCTGCATATAACGTTTTGCCGCACGGCCATAAGGCGCATGTAGTGGATTGGCAATAGCAATTTTTTGCTGCGGATCGGTCTGCAAATAGCGTTTTAACCCAGCAAGATTCAGATCCAGTTCAATATCGGTATTATGCTTTTTAAATAAAGCCAGTTGACCATCAGCGAAGCTGAACGGCGGGCCTTTAGTCTGTTTGTCAGCAATTAACGGCGCCACTGATTCGGCATCTGCTGATAAAAAAACTTGATAAGGCGCACCATGCCGGATTTGATTACTTAAATTACCTGACGCGGCATAGGTAACAGCGATTTCCACTGTATCATGCTGCGCTTCAAAGTCAGCAATAATCGCCGGCAATACATAACGCAGATTAGCCGCTGCAGCGATATGCACTGTTTCAGCGCTAAGCTGCGAACTTGCCAATAACCCTAATAACAAAAACAGCCAACGTTGCATTATTTTCTCTCAATACAAAAAAGCCCCGACAAGCGGGGCTTTTAAGTGTAGCTCAAAGTACAGACATTCGGGTATTAACCCTCGCTGGCTGACTCATCATGAACCGCTTTCATGCTCAGACGAATCCGGCCCTGACGATCAACTTCCAACACTTTAACGTCGATCATGTCGCCTTCTGACAGTTTGTCGTTTACATTCTCAACCCGCTCATTGGAGATTTGTGAGATATGTACCAGACCATCTTTGCCCGGCAAAATGGTTACAAATGCACCGAAATCCATCAGTTTAGCCACACGGCCCTGATAAATCTTACCGACTTCAACATCTGCAGTGATTTGCTCAATACGGTGCAAAGCTTCCTGACCGGCATTATAGTCAGCCGAGAAAATCATGACCGTACCGTCATCCTGAATATCGATAGTGGCACCGGTTTCTTCAGTGATCGCCCGAATAGTGGCGCCACCTTTACCAATAACATCACGAATTTTATCAGCATGAATTTTCACAGTGATAATACGCGGCGCAAATTCTGACATTTCCTGACGGTGCGTGTTGATAACCGCATTCATCTTACCGAGGATATGTAAACGACCATCACGTGCCTGCGCTAAAGCAGAACGCATAATTTCTTCGTTAATGCCTTCGATCTTAATATCCATTTGCAGCGCGGTGACGCCTTTTTCAGTACCGGCGACTTTAAAGTCCATATCACCCAGATGATCTTCATCACCCAGGATATCGCTCAGTACAGCATAAGCTTCAGGTTCTTTAATCAAACCCATGGCAATACCCGCGACAGGCGCTTTAATTGGCACACCGGCATCCATCAGCGCCAGTGAAGTACCACAAACTGATGCCATTGAACTTGAACCGTTAGATTCGGTAATTTCAGAAACCACGCGAACCACATACGGGAATTCCTCAGCCGTTGGCATAACAGCTTGAATACCACGCTTAGCCAGTTTGCCATGACCAATTTCGCGACGTTTTGGTGAGCCGACAAAACCCGTTTCACCAACACAGAACGGAGGGAAGTTGTAATGCAGCATAAAGCGATCACGATATTCACCTTCAACTGCGTCAATCATCTGCGCATCACGTTCGGCGCCCAGTGTGGCAACGACAATCGCCTGAGTTTCTCCGCGGGTGAACAAAGCAGAACCATGAACCCGTGGTAATACTGTCGTCTCGACAAATACCGGACGAACAGTTTTGGTATCACGACCATCAATCCGAGGTTCACCAGCAATAATACGACCACGAACCAGTTCTTTTTCCAGTTTACCGAAAACGCCTTTTACATCATCTTCTGACCATTCACCGTCATCGGTAACCAAAGCAGCAATCGCTGACTGGCGAACTTCAGCCAGTTGATCCTGACGCATCAATTTATCACTGATGGTGTATGCCTGACCAATACCGGCAAAAGCAGCATCTTTAACCGCGTTGTAAAGACGATCATCTTTAGCTGGCGCAGCCCAATCCCAGGCTGGTTTACCAACTTCTGCCTGTAATTCGCTGACCAGTTTAATGGCTGTTTGCATTTGTTGATGTCCAAACATCACTGAGCCAAGCATTACTTCTTCTGGTAATTGATTGGCTTCTGACTCGACCATCAATACTGCGGTTTCAGTACCGGCAACAACCAAATCCAAATCACTTTCAGCAAGCTGTTTTTTGCTAGGATTCAGTACATATTGACCATCAACATAACCAACGCGCGCCGCACCTAACGGGCCATTAAACGGCATGCCTGAAATTGCCAGCGCTGCTGAGGCGCCGATCATTGCCGGAATATCTGGATCAATAGCTGGATCAATAGCGACAACCGTCGCAATCACCTGTACTTCGTTGATAAAGCCTTTCGGAAAAAGCGGCCGTAACGGACGGTCGATTAAACGTGAGGTTAATGTTTCTTTTTCGCTTGGCCGACCTTCACGTTTGAAAAAACCACCTGGAATTTTACCGGCAGCGTAAGTACGTTCCTGATAGTTGACGGTTAATGGAAAGAAGTCCTGACCGGGATTGACGTTTTTCTTACCAACTACGGTGACCAAAACGGCGGTATCACCCAGACATGCCATCACAGCACCACCTGCCTGACGGGCAATTTTACCGGTTTCGAGGCTGAGCAGGTGCTCACCGAACTGAACTGTCTTTTTAACTGAATTCACTATTATTTCCTTCTCTTAACGACGCTGGTGCCGAACCTTTTCGACGCCAGTTTAAAAAACTTGTAAATGAAAATGCCCCTGAATCCAGATGGATTGCAGGGGCATTGTTCAGATCACCTTACTGCCGACCAAGTCACTCTCGGTCTGGCCGCAAGGTTGTGTATAGAATTGCAAATCACGCTGCCAATTAGCGACGCAGACCTAAATCAGCAATCAGATCACGGTAACGGGTAATATCGGTTTTTTTCAGGTAGTCGAGCATTTTGCGACGGCTGCTGACCATTTTTAACAAACCCTGACGCGAATGATGGTCATGGGTGTTGCTTTTAAAATGGTCGCCGAGATTGCTGATGCGCGCAGTTAATAATGCGACTTGCACTTCTGCTGAACCGGTATCGCCTTCATTACGGGCGTATTTGCTAATAATTTCTTGCTTTTGTTGTGCGGTAATTGACATTAAAACTCCAACTTTTGATTTGGCAGGAAGCTGCCTAGTTAAATTCTGAGATAATCCAGCGGGATACCGGATTAACCAACTCTTTAAAGCGTTGCAAATTTTACCGGTTTTGCTTTGTGACTACAAGAAATTACTGAGTTTGCTCGCGGACAAACAAACGTTTGGCTTTAATAACACCGTCAGCATCTATCTGCGCCAGACCAATAAATTCGCCGCTATGATCTAAAAGCCTGATTTCTGCGCTGTTTTCAAGCGGCGAACAAGCGACTGGCTGACCAAAGTAAAGCTGTTTTGTTTGTTCTTCATTGAGCGCTACTAATGGCCAGTCAGGGAGTGCATCAACCGCCGGTAATAACTGCTGATCAAGCAACATTTTATCTTCTTGTTCCGCCATCGATTCTATAATCGCTAACGGCACTGCATGAGTTAAATCGTAGCCTGCTGCCGCCGTGCGACGAAGTATAACGACATGACCACAACTGCCCATGGCAGCGGCAATATCCTGTACCAGCGTACGGATATAAGTACCTTTACTGCAAGCAACCTCCAGCGTAAAACTATCATTGGTCACGGCCAGTAATTGCAGATCATAAATAGTGATTTGCCGGGCTTTACGTTTGATTTCAATACCCTGCCGTGCCAGCTTATAGAGCGGCTGTCCCTGATGTTTCAGTGCTGAAAACATCGGTGGGATCTGTGTCTGCTGGCCGGTAAAATCCGGTAATAATTCAAGCAGGGTGTCGGCAGTAAATATGGGCAGGGGCTTTTCGGCAATAACTTCACCGTCACTGTCACCACTATCGGTTGCAATACCTAACCGACAAGTCACCTGATAGCGTTTATCAGCATCTAACAAATAAGTTGATAATTTGGTGGCTTCGCCAAGGCAAATTGGTAAGACCCCGGATGCAAGCGGATCCAGCGTGCCCGTATGACCAGCCTTATTGGCCTGAAACAGACGTTTAACAATTTGTAATACGCGGTTGGAACTGACGCCGGAAGGTTTATCGACGATTAACATGCCGGTCAGATCACGGCCGGACTTTTTTCGACGAGCCATTTTAAAGACTCAGGAATCGTTATTGTCGTTGTTGTTATCAGCGTTGGCTTTGCTGATTAAAGCATCCATGTAAAAACCATGCTCAAGAGAATTGTCATAACGGAAATTCAGTTCCGGCATGATCCGTAACTTAATGCGTTTTGCCAAAGCTTTTCGCAAAAAACCGCTGGCTTTATTCAGGCCCTGCAAACATTCTGTCGCTGCTTCATCACTGTCAAAACCATTGAGGCGCGTGACATAGATTTTCGCGTATTTCAGATCGGCAGTAACATCAACATGTGACACGGTGACCAAACTGACACGCGGATCGGCCAGCTCATGTTGAATGAGCTGGGCCAATTCACGTTGCATCGCTTCACCGATGCGGCTGGTACGGCTGAATTCTCTAGCCATTACAAGCTCGGTTTCATCAACACGCGCTCAAAGACTTCAATTTGATCGCCCGGTTTGACGTCTTTGTAGTTTTTAACACCAATACCACATTCAGTACCGGCATTAACTTCTTTAACATCGTCTTTAAAGCGACGTAGTGATTCCAGTTCACCTTCGTAAATCACCACGTTGTCACGTAATACGCGGATTGGGCTACTGAGTTTGACTGAGCCTTCCAATACCAGACAACCGGCAATATCACCGAATTTAGGTGAACTAAAGACGTCATCAACCCGCGCCAGACCGATAATTTCGTCTTTATAAACGGGTTCCAGCATGCCGGTCATCGCTTTGGTCACGACATCCAGCAAATCGTAAATAATGCTGAAATACTGCACATCCAGACCACGTTCAGCAATCACTTTACGGGCTGTATTATCAGCACGAACATTAAAACCAATCAGAATCGCATCAGACGCTGCTGCCAACTGGGCATCGGTTTCATTAATACCACCAACACCTGAGCCGACTACGCGAACTTTAACCATATCGGTAGACAGTTTTTGCAGACCCTGGCTGACCGCTTCAACGGAACCATGTACGTCACCTTTGATAACGACATTTAGGGTTTTAACATCACCCTCTTCCATCTTGTTAAACATATCGTCCAGCTTGGCCGCTTGTTGCTGCGCCATTTTGACTTCACGGGCTTTGGTTTGACGGAAACTTGCAATATCACGGGCCGTCCGATCATCCGGTGCGACTTGCAGTTCATCACCAGACGCCGGCGTACCTGACAGACCCAGTAATTCAACTGGCGTCGATGGTCCCGCAGAATCAAGTTGTTGTCCGGTTTCGTTAAACAACGCACGAACCCGGCCGTATTCCTGACCCACGACAACAATGTCACCTTTGTTCAAAGTACCGCGCTGTACCAGTACCGTTACCACTGTGCCACGGCCTTTATCAAGGCGTGATTCAACAACGGTACCATGTGCTGGGCCTTTAACAGGTGATTTTAATTCCATTACCTCAGCTTGCAGTGAGATCGCCTCCAGCAAATTCTCAATACCATCACCGGTCAGTGCCGATACCGGTACAAACTGCACGTCACCACCCCAATCTTCGGGAATAACTTCATGATTAGCCAGTTCTTGTTTGACCCGATCCGGATTAGCACCTTGTTTATCCATTTTGTTGATGGCAACAATCAGCACTGAATTGGCAGCTTTCGCATGTTGAACAGCTTCAATGGTTTGCGGCATAACACCGTCATCAGCAGCCACAACCAACACCACAATATCAGTCACTTTAGCGCCACGAGAGCGCATATCAGTGAACGCAGCATGGCCCGGTGTATCGAGGAAAGTGACTTCACCACGGCTGGTTTCAACTTTATAAGCACCGATATGCTGGGTAATACCACCCGCTTCACCGGTGGTAACTTTGGTGCGGCGAATATAATCCAGCAATGAGGTTTTACCATGATCAACATGGCCCATTACTGTGACGACTGGTGCCCGCGGTACTGATTCACCAACATCTTCATCAGATGCAATCAGCGCTTGTTCAACTTCATTTTCCTGCACTGGTTTGGCAACGTGGCCCATTTCTTCAACAACAATGACCGCGGTGTCTTGATCCAGAACCTGATTAATGGTGGCCATGGTGCCCAGCCCCATCAGTGCTTTGATGACTTCGCCGGCTTTAACAGACATCCGCTGTGCCAAATCAGAAACGGAAATGGTTTCCGGTACGCTGACGTCGCGAACAATCGGTGCCGTCGGTTTTGAAAAACCATGTTCGGTTTCCAGCACAGCAGTGCGGGGTGAAACACCTTTTTTCTTCTTACGACGGCCTGATTTGCCTTCACTGACATGTAATTCTTTACGCTCAAACGCATCATCACGGGTATAACGGCCTTTTTTAGCCGGTTTGTCTTTACCGTGTTTAGCGTCAGCTTCTTTACGATCTGGTTTTTGTTCTTTAGCTTGCGCCTCGGCAGCAGCAGCTTTGGCTGCTTCTTTAGCTTTCTCCAGCGCTTCCTCTTCCTCACGGGCCTTACGACGGGCTTCTAAGGCTTTCTCAGCATCAACCCGCGCCAAATTGGCAGCACGACGTTTGGCATCGGCTTCTTCAAGTTTCTTATGCGCAAGTTGTGATGCAGTTAATTCTGGTTCTG
>DASSWO010000251.1:0-8075 GCA_035704795.1 Methylophaga sp.
AATTTCTTCGGCGAGTTTCAGCGCATCATCCAGATCTTCTAAATTGCCATCTGAACCGGGCGTAATTGGTACGCCGGCGGCACGCATGCTGTCGCGGGCAGCGGTTTTATCGCCCATTTGTTTGATGACGCTGGATTTGGGGCCAATAAAAGTGACACCATGTTGTTCGCAAAGCTCTGCAAACCGGGCATTTTCCGATAAAAAGCCATAGCCCGGATGAATTGCGTCACAACCAGTTTGTAATGCCAGGTTAACAATACGCATCGGGTCTAAATAACCGGCAACGGGATCGTCGCCCAGCGAGTGTGCTTCGTCAGCACGTTTAACATGCAGACTGTATTTATCTGCTTCGGTGTAAACCGCCACCGATCGGATGCCCATTTCGGCGCAGGCGCGCACAATGCGCACAGCAATTTCGCCGCGATTGGCAATTAAGACTTTTTTCAGCATAGCGGTCTCCCCAATATCATGGACGTAAGGTTAGATCAGTCAAGCTATAATTAAAAATTGATAAAATTTTAGGTAGTGATAAGTTATTGCTTATCAATTGATGGGAAACCTTTATGGCACTGAGCCTACAACAATTATTAAACCGTTTGTCCTTCCGGCAATTACAGATTTTTCAGGCTGTTTATGCTCATAAAGGCTATCGCAAAGCATCTGAAGCGCTGGGACTGACGCAACCTGCAGTCAGCTCACAAATCCGCAAACTCGAAGAAGCCATCGAAGAACCGGTGTTTGAGTATATCGGCCGAACGCTTTATTGCACGCCGGCAGGTGAGCGCCTTTCGGCCTGTATCGATGAGATGTTTGGACAGCTCAGTCATTTGCAAAGTGAACTGCATGCTCTCAAGGGGCAACTGTCAGGGGAACTGCGGTTATGTCTGGTCAATACTGCGCAATATGTAGTGCCGCCCTTACTGAAAGAATTTTTGCAGCAATTTCCGTCAGTTAAAGTGTCGATACATGTTGTGAACCGGGCCGGGGCGATTGAGCGGCTGGCTAATAATAGCGATGATTTGGTGATCATGGGGTTGGTGCCGTCGGATCGGCCGCTGAGTATTTTGCCATTTCTGGATAATGAATTAGTGCCAGTGATGGCTGCAGATTTTAAACCTGGCGGTAAAGGCGTTATGACATTGCAGCGGTTTTTGCAACAGCCATTATTACTGCGTGAAGTAGGTTCTGGCAGCCGTTTGGCACTGGAGCAGTACTGTCAGCAACAACATTTGACGGCGCAGCCCTTTATGGAAATGGGCTCAATTGAAACTTTAAAGCAAGGCGTTCTGGCAGGACTGGGCGTTGCTGTGGTACCCAGACTCAGTGTGCAAGCTGAACTAAAACTGGAATTGATCAAAATTGTGCCGGTAAAAAATTTTTCCCTGCGGCGCAGCTGGTGTTTGGTCTATCCCAAAGGTAAGCATTTAAGCCCGGCAGCGCATGCCTTTACTGATTATATTCAGGAAAATCTGGCAGCAATTAATACACTGTTTGTCAGCGAATCAAGCCTTGGTTAATCTCCAGATTTTGCTCTACCGGCATTACATTCGTCAAAAATCGCTTGGCTGAAATCGCCAATCACTTGGTACTGGGCTTCAAGCCCTTTTTCGATCGGTTCGGCATAAGCGCGAAGTAATAATCCGCGCGATTGGTTACCGGCAGTTTCCTTCATGGCTTCCGCGATTGATATGCCTTGTTGCCGCCAGGTCATAAAACTATTGGCTTTTTGCTGCCAGACTTCGCAGCTATCGGCTTCAATGGCATGAACAGCTGGTACGCTGAGTATAAAAGTTAACATTAACAGGGCTTTCATGGGCTTTTTATCTCATTGGTAATTAACAGTAAGCCTTTAGATAGCCGTTTAGAAAAAAAATTCGTTTGCAGCTAAATTAAATCAGTAAAACATTTTCTGCTAACCATGGCGTAAACCTCCCAGAAAAGTTAACTGTTAAGCTCAATGCTGACATGATGCACCTGCTGATCATTGATAAGCGGGAATTTACCATTGTCAGTACCTGCCTCACTGGCAGCAGCTAATTCCACATTATCTAGCAACAGTCTGGTTACCTGCTGCGGCTGACCTGCCTGGCAGTTTATGGTGATGTGATACAGCGTTTCATGAAAACGGTAGTGGACCTTAAATGACTTCCAGTCAGCCGGCACACAAGGGGCAACTCTGAGATAACCGTCTTCAAGGTTAATACCCAGTAAGGTTTCCAGCGTCAGCCGATACATCCAGCCTGCCGCACCGGTATACCAGGTCCAGCCGCCACGGCCGGTATGCGGCGCAGCACCATAAATATCAGCACACATGACATACGGCTCAACTTTGTAACGGGTAATGCTATCAGCAGAATCGCCATGATTGACAGGATTGAGCATTTGGTAAAATTCCCAGGCACGTTTTTTATCTCCCATCCTGGCAAATGCCATCGTCGTCCAGATGGCCGCATGGGTATATTGACCGCCATTCTCGCGAACACCGGGCACATAACCTTTAATATAACCGGGTTCCAGAGCAGATTTATCAAATGGCGGATCCAATAACTGAATCAGCTGGACTTCCCGGCGAACCAGATGTTTATCCACGGCATTCATCGCTTGATGACGACGATTTTGCTGTCCGCCATTGGACAGCACCGACCAGCTCTGACTGATAGAATCAATCTGACATTCATCATTGCTGGCGGATCCCAGCGGCGTGCCATCATCAAACCAGGCACGTTGATACCATTCACCATCCCAGGCATGTTTTTCGATGTTTTCGCGTAATAACTCTGCCTGTTGCCGACATTTATCAGCAAAATCAGCATCGTGGTAGGTTATTGCCAACTGCGAGAATTGCTGCAAATTGTCATATAAGAACCAGGCCAACCAGACGCTTTCGCCTTTGCCATGCTGCCCGACCAGATTCATACCATCATTCCAATCGCCGCAGCCCATTAATGGTAACTGATGGGCACCAAAGCGCAGGCCATGCTTGAGGGCTCGGACACAATGCTCGTAAACGCTGGCTATTTCAGCCGAACGTTGTGGCTGATCATAATATGCTTCCTCGTCAGCATTTAATTCCCGTCCTTCAAGAAAGTGAATCTGCTCATCAAGAATGCCAGTGTCACCGGTCGTCATCACATAACGACAAGTGGCATAAGGCAACCATAGATAATCGTCGGAAAAATGGGTGCGCACCCCTTGACCATGGGGTGGATGCCACCAATGTTGTACATCGCCTTTAATAAACTGCCGACCGGCACAGAGTAATATTTGTTCACGCGCCAGCCATGGAGTCGCATGAACCAACGCCATGGTGTCCTGCAATTGATCACGGAATCCAAACGCCCCGCCAGATTGATAATAGCCACTGCGTCCCCATAGGCGACAGGACAGGGTCTGATAGAGCAGCCAGCCATTGGCCATCACGTTTAATGCGGTATCGGGGGTTTCGACATTAATAGTGCCCAGCGTGTGATTCCAGAATTCCCAGACGCTTTCCAGTGCTTGTTTGGCCCCGACTCGGCCACCGTATTGGTCAATCAACAGATTGGCCTCTTGCACGCTGGTTGTTGCCCCCATGATAAAAACAATCTCATGGCTTTGGCCTGCTGCCAGCTCAATTTTGCTTTGTATCGCGGCACAAGGATCCAGTCCTGCACCGGTATGTCCAGACAACTGTTTACGCAGCATCGCGGCCGGATTGGCCAGCGAGCCGTTACGGCCAATAAATTCTGTCCGGTTGCCGGTCATAGACCGTGTTTGTTCACTGATATGGACAAATACAAGTTTATCGGAATATTCACGGCTATAAGCATTACGGGCAAATATGGCACCGCTAAGTGGCTCGGCTTCGGTGACAATATGCATCAGGTTGCTATGCCGCCATTCGCCGAGCACCCATTCCCAGTAACCTGTTAACGATAATTTGCGTGTCCGTTTCGCGTGATTGGTCAGTTTTACGACAACAAATTTCACCGCGGCATCCATAGCAACATAGGTGGTCAGTTCAGAAGCGATGTCCGCCTCAATATGCTCAAAAACGCTATAGCCAAAACCATGTCGACAGACATAGCCGGAATGTCCTCGCGCAGGTAGCGGTGTCGGTGACCAGAATTCGCCGGTGGCTTCATCACGAATATAAAGCGCTTCACCACTGGCATCACTGACCGGATCATTCAGCCACGGCGTGAGACGGAATTCGTGGGCGTTATTGACCCAGGTGTAGGCGCTGCCGCTGTCACTGACGACCGTACCAATAAATGGACTGGCAATCACATTTACCCATGGCGCAGGTGTCGTTTGCCCTGGCTCAAGCTGGATAACATACTCATGGCCATCGGGAGTAAATCCCCCCAAACCATTATCAAAAATATTGGTGCGTGGCAGCAGCGCTTTAGTCGTCTTTGATGCGGGTTTTGCTGTTATCGATAACTGATCAGAGGGCCGGGTGCCTGAAATGCGGCGATCCACTTGCTCAATCAACGTGTCGTGAGTATCGCTGAACACCAGACGGGCAACGGTTTTTAATAATACGCGCTCATCTTCGCTCAGTTCATCAGAACGGCGTAAAAACACCCCGCCCGGTTTGTCCAGTACTTGAGCTTCAGGCCCGGCATTAATCAAAGCCATGATGTGATCATGAAGCTCTGCACGATAGCTGGAAAAATCTTCATTAATGATCACTAAATCAGCAGCCACCCCTTTGGTTCGCCAATATGCATGGGCATGCAGAGCCTGTTTGACCAGTTCGATACGATTGATATCACCAATATGCAGCAACACGATAGGCAAATCACCGGAGATCGCAAAGCGCCATAACCGGGATTGCCCCAACTGGTTCCGGGCGATGATAGCCGGTGATGCCCGGCGGAGCCCATTACTGAAAATAACGGAGTTGGCTAAACGGCCATAAATTTGGGCATCTGCTTCGCTGATATTGAGATGTCTTAACACTTCCTGACTCTGGAACCAGGCCATTTCAAATGCTCGCTCGACAAAATGTCGATCACAATATTTGTCGACCAGTGCCAAGGCCGCTTCACGACTTTCAGCGATACCGGAAATAATCTGCACTACAGCAGAGGCGTCAGTTGACAGCGTAAACATCCGGCGAATAGCGACAATCGGATCGAGCACTGAGCCGTCGGTATTGGATAAAGATTGTGTTAGTGAGTCAGGCGATTCGTCTGTTGCCATCACAACGGGGTTAACAGGTGAGCGACCCCGACCAATAAATTTACTGCGATCCGTTTCAAATGACGGTGGGTCGCTGACCGCCCCTGGCGCAGCCATTAAATGAAACATCCATGGCACTTTTTCACCGGCTGTGCGAGGCCTGCGTGTACATATAATCGCTTGTCTGTCGGCTAAAATTTCGGTTTGTACAAACAAATTACTGAAAGCACGATGTGCCAAATCGTTGGTTAACGGAGCTAGCACGACTTCGGTGTAGCTGGTGACTTCAATATGACGCTGCTGTGGAGATTGATTGGTTAAGGTGAGCCTTCGGATCTCCACATCATCTTCTGGCGACACACTGATTTCGGTATGCGCCTCGATGCCTGAATCAAGCCGGCGATATTCGGCTCGCGCCTGAACAAAAATCGCTTCGTAATGGTCAGCCTTGCGTAACGTTGGTTGAAAGGCAGAAGACCAATATTGGCCGTTATCAATATCCCGCAAATAGATAAAACTGCCCCAGTTATCGGCAGTGACATCTTCCCGCCAGCGGTTTATAGCAAGATCCTGCCAGCGGCTATAACTGCCACCGGAACTGGTTGCCATTACATGATAGCGACCATTTGACAGTAAATGCACTTCCGGCACAGCGGTTTGGATATCTCTGAATACCCTAATCATGGATCGGTTGTCAGCAACCGCCGGTTTGGCTGTGGCGCTGACTTCGGCTGCATGAGGATGTAAGGTAGCACTCTGTTTGGGTACACGTTCCTGTAGTAACAATTCCGTTGCCCGTACCTGAGGATCGGACAAAAACCGCCGCTGCATCGGCTGATCTAATAAAACATGGGCAAAAGCCAATAGGCTCATGCCCTGGTGATGCGCCATAAAAGATCTGACAATGGCATGCGGTTTATTCCGTGGTACCCGTAACGGTGTGTAATCAATGGCTTCATAAAACCCGAAATCACCGGCAAAACCCTGTTCTGCCAGCACTTGTAAATTCAGACAGGCTTCTTGTGGCATCACCATCAACGCTAAAGCGGTGGCATAAGGTGCAATAACCAAATCCTCACCCAAACCGCGTTTAAATCCCAATCCAGGCACACCAAACGCCCGATACTGATAGATCTGGTTTAAATCGGTGGTGTTGTAACATGACTCAGATATGCCCCATGGCACCGAACGTTGCCGGCCGTATTGGATTTGCCGTGATACAGCAGCCTTGCAGGTATGATCTAATAATGTTTCCGGATAACTGGGCATGATTAATTGCGGCATCAGATATTCAAACATCGAGCCACTCCAGGAGATCAAACTAATATCACCGCCATGGCTGGTCAGTAACCTGCCTAATGCAAACCAATGTTTCTGCGGCACCTGGCCCTGGGCAATGAGCAGAAAACTGGCCAGTCGTGCTTCGGAAGCCAGCAGGTCATAGCAGGCGAGATCCCGGCGGCGCTCAGTAACATCAAAGCCGATGGTTAATAATTCCGCTTTTGCATCGTAAAGAAAGCCAAAATCCATCACCGCCAGGGTCTGGCAACGTTGTATTAAGTCATCGATAAGGTTCAGTTGATGTAACGCCTGGGGATTTTGTTCATTTGCCAAATCAAGCAATGTAGGAATCGGGTCATCGAGTGGCCGTTCTGCAAGTAAATGGAGATATTCATCATCTAATCTGGATAGCTGCTCGTTAAATGCTTGCAGCCAGTATTCGTGAGCGGCTTCTTTGTCTGGCGATAACCGTTTGGTTATGGCGTTACTGTGTTCGCGGATCTCATCAAAAGCGCTGGTGATATTGGCGGTAGACCACGGTGTTTGCCGGCTGCTTAAAGACTGTAAGATGGCATCCAGATCTTTAATTTCACGTGCTAACACTTTTTCAGTCTGAGCGGCCAGTGAATCAGTAAGTGCCCAAAAAGTATCCTGCAAACCTTTAAAAATATGGGCAGAAAATATCGGCTGACTTTTAAATTCCGCTAGTCCTGCCTTTAAGGTCAGTAAACCGCCGGCCAGATTGCCGCTATCGACCGATGAAATATAGTACGGCGGCAATACTTGTAAGGTGCGGGTGTCATACCAGTTATAAAAATGCCCGCGATAACGGTCCAGCTTTTCCATTGTGGTTAAGGTACGGGTAATACGTTCGATACTTTGCCGAGTCGTGATATAGCCAAAATCACAGGCAGCCAGATCGGCTAACAATGACATGCCCATATTGGTTGGCGAGGTGCGTGATGCAATTAAAGCGCTGGGATATTGCTGAAAGTTATCGGGTGGTAACCAATTGTCATCAGCAGTGACAAAGTCAGCAAAATAACGCCAGGTTTTACGTGCCGAGATCCGCAGAAATTTTTGTTGATTAAGCGTTAGTGCTTTTGCCGTTTTAAGCAGTGGTTGACTGAGCCACCAGGCAATCGCTGGCGACATCAGCCACAAAGCCAATACGGGCATACAAAAAACCAAAACCATCAATGGATCGCTTGCGGAGGGCAATAACACCGTCGGTATTAAGCCGATTGCCAATAACGGTGCAATCCACATCTCGCGAAAATAATCTAGCAACGTACGACTTTGATTACGGCGGGCGTAACCGGGCAGCTGCCACAGTAATAAGCCGCGTTTGGTAAACAGCATTCGCAGACCCGATTGCGCAATGGCACTGATATTAATCAGCGCGTCATATGGCAAAAATATCAACGTCATCAAGGCCAGCATAATAGGGCGATCAGAGGATTCAGCCGTCAGTTTTAAATGTAATCGCCAATCACTTTGTTTTGGCTTATTAACGAGCGTCATTAATGAAAACAACAGAGTCGGTAATAAGACTATGGTCAGTAACAACAGCGTCCAAAACCAGACCGAGCCAGCCCCCCATAACCAACTTATCACGGTCAAAG
>DASSWO010000031.1:0-5136 GCA_035704795.1 Methylophaga sp.
GTTCGTCTGTCCGGCATGATTAGCCCGCGTGATATTGACTCTAATAATACGATTTCTTCCGTACGAATTGCGGATGCACAAATCGCTTATACCGGTGATGGTGCTACGCAGGACGCCAACGTAATGGGCTGGTTAAGCCGGTTCTTTGTCAGCGCGCTGATGCCTTTTTAAGTGAGACTCAACATGAACAGCAAATGGTGGTTGTTAATCGGCTTAATGACAATTTCAAGTTGGGCTCAGGCCGAGCGGATCAAGGATCTGGCCTCGGTTGCTGGCGTTCGGGAAAACCAATTATTCGGTTACGGTTTGGTGGTCGGTTTGACCGGTACCGGTGACAAAACGCAGTTTTTGGCTTCCGGGCAAACGTTGCGTAGTATGCTTCGTGAACTTGGCGTGAGCTTACCACCCGGAACAAATCCCAAAAGTAAAAATATTGCCGCCGTTATGGTCCATGCCGATTTACCGGCGTTTGCCAAGCCGGGTCAAACGATTGACGTCACCGTTTCTTCGTTGGGCGATGCCACCAGTTTACGTGGTGGTAGTTTAATCATGACGCCCCTGAAAGGTGCTGACGGTCAAATATATGCCATGGCTCAGGGTAATTTGATTGTCGGTGGTTTTGGCGCCGAAGCAAGTGATGGCTCTCGGGTCACCGTTAATGTACCCAGTGCCGGTCGTATTCCAAACGGTGCATCGGTCGAACGTGCCGTAACTACAGCGTTAAATGTGGGTGATCATATTGTTCTGAATTTGCACCGTGCCGACTACACCACGGCCAGTCGTTTGGCTGACGCCATTAATGAAGAGTTGGGCGGTGGCATTGCTTATTCTATGGATGGCGCTTCGGTGCGGGTACGCGCGCCAAACGATCCCAGCCAACGCGTGCCTTTTTTATCGGTCGTTGAAAACATTGAATTAAAACCAGGTCAAGCGCCTGCCAAAGTGGTCGTGAATTCACGCAGTGGCACCGTGGTTATTGGTCAGAATGTTCGGGTCAGTCCAGCAGCGGTGACCCATGGCAACTTATCCGTAACGATTTCGGCAAATACTCAGGTCAGCCAGCCGAATGCTTTTTCGCAAGGGCAAACTGTGGTTACCCCCAATTATGATATTGAAATCAGCGAAGAAGATAGCCGGATGTTTTTGTTCAACCCCGGTGTTTCGCTTGATGAGATTGTTCGTGCCGTTAATCAGGTGGGTGCTGCACCGGGCGATTTAGTGGCGATATTGGAAGCACTAAAACAAGCCGGTGCCTTACACGCTGAGTTGGTAGTTATCTAATGTCGCTGGATCAAATTAACCACACATCGGTTGATTTCCACGGCCTCAACCAGCTGCGGGAATCTGCTGCAAACGCTGATCAGAAGGATCAGACATTACGTCAGGTTGCTGCGCAGTTTGAATCGATATTTGTCAGTTTAATGCTGAAAAGTATGCGTCAGGCTGAGCTCGGCGAAGGCATATTTGATTCTGAACAAAGTGATATGTATCGCGATATGGCTGATCAGCAGTTGGCCATGGATATGTCCGCCAGTGGCGGCTTGGGCTTGCAAGACATGATTATTCGTCAACTTGGCGGTGATCCTGCCGCAGCGGATATGCCGGTCGGTGGCCAAACCTTTATGGCCGATACCATACAAACGCTGCCACGATTGGTTGAATACATCCGTGAATTAAAACCGACAGCACCAGAAGCAGGCGGGGTCAGCGACAAACCAGCAGCAGCGACCGAAGCACAACCATCATTGCCTGAACGGCCCATACCTGCGCGTTTTAATTCGCCGGCAGAATTTGTCCAAACCTTGTGGCCGATGGCTGAGAAAGCGGCCAGCCAGATTGGCGCTGCACCGGAAGCCATTATTGCCCAAGCCGCGCTGGAAACTGGCTGGGGCAAACATATTCTGCAAGATAAGCAGGGCAGCAGTTTTAATCTGTTCAATATCAAAGCTGACAGCCGCTGGGATGGCGACTTTACCAGCAAAAATGTTCTCGAATACCGCAATGGTCAGCCGATTCAGGAGCAATCACGGTTTCGTAGTTACGCCGATTATCAACAAAGTTTTGATGATTATGTGCAGTTTTTGCAAAGCAATCCACGTTACCAAACCGCGCTGCAACATGCCGGTGATCCTGAGCGATTTGTAGAGCATTTGCATAAAGCCGGTTATGCCACCGATCCCCACTATGCCAACAAATTGAAACGCATTATGCAGGGCGAAACACTTGCCCGGAATACCAATGGCTTTTAACAACCGATTGAGATGGAGTTTTTGATATGAGTATTTTGAATATCGGCACCTCAGCGTTGTTAACCACGCAGGGCGCATTGGCAACCACCAGCCATAACATCAGTAATGTTAATACTGAAGGTTATAATCGCCAGCGGATTGAGCAAGGCACACGCACGCCCGACTTTAACGGCGGTTATTACACCGGTTCGGGCGTACAAATCGACAGTGTGCAGCGATTATTTGATCAGTTCTTAGCCGACCAGGTCCGACTGTTTACATCACAGCAACAGCAGCTGGAAACCTTTACCTCTTTCTCTAAGCAGCTTGATAATTTGCTGGGCTCAGAATCTTTATCGCTAAGCACGGGTATGGATAGCTTTTTTGATGCAACGCAGGCGGTGGCCGACGATCCAACATCGATTGCGGCCAGACAGGTGATGCTGACTGAAGCTGAAACGCTAGCCAATCGTTTTAATACACTGGATACCCAGCTCACGGCTGCCAATAATCAGATTAATTTAAATCTGGATGCGGCAGTTAAAGACATCAATACGCTTGCGCAAGGCATAGCCAATATTAATCGTGCGATTACCGAAGCAGATGGGGCGCCCGGCGTGCCGCCCAATGATTTACTGGATCAGCGTGATCAATTGATCAATGACCTTTCAAAATTGGTTTCGGTATCGACAATTGAGCAAAGTAATGGTGTGTTTAATGTTTTTATCGGCTCGGGTCAGCCATTAGTTACCGGTAATACGTTGAATCGTCTGTCGACCATTGAAGATCCTAATGATGCCAATCGTTTACAAATTGCCTTTGGTGCCAATCAAGTTATTATTTCTAATCAATTAACCGGCGGCAAAGTCGGCGGCTTATTCAGTGTACGTAAAGATGTCATCGATACTGCCAGAGTTGAAATTGATTCATTGGCAGCTGGTTTAGCCAGCGCCATCAACCAGCAACATCGCACAGGTATTTCGTTAAACGGTAATGCCGGCGGTAATTTATTTACCGAGCTTGATCCGCTTACGACGGGGTATCCTAAGGGCGCTGCAGGTGCTATTTCTGTTGCCATTACTGATCCCAGAGATTTGGCTGTGGCTTTTCCAGTAAATCTATCCACCGCTGCTGTAAATGATGGCACTGGCAAAATTGAAATTACAGCCGTTGATGGCAGTGCTACCGGATTTAATGCTGCAAATGCCCTCCCCGGGGGAACTGTACAACTTGAATTTGATGCAGTACTAAATGAATACAGCGTAGTGTATGGCACTGAAACGATTAATTTTGCCTATAACCCTGCATCTGATAGTGGCAAAACATTTGATTTAAATAGTCTCGGTTTTACAAATGAATTGCCGCTGACAGTCAAACTTACCGGCTCACCTGAACAAGATGACGCATTTACAATCAATAATGCCGGTATCGGTGCAAGCTTCACCACAGTAGGTGATAACCGTAATGCATTGGCATTAGCCGAATTGCAAGTCAAAAAAACATTAGATCCATCAAACACAGGCACACCCACGCAGACTTTTGGTGAGGCTTACGGCAGTTTGGTGGCAAATGTCGCCACACGTACCAATCAAGCTTCTGCAGGACAAGCAGCGCAGCAAGGTTTGTTGGATCAAACCCGGCAACGTTATGACGCTATTTCTGGCGTCAATCTGGATGAAGAAGCCGCAAATCTGATTAAATTTCAACAGTCTTATCAAGCTGCAGCGCAGATTATCACTGTCTCCAACACCATTTTCGACACGCTGATCAATTCTTTCTAGGAAATAGCCATGCGTATTTCAACCAATCAGATTTTTGATCAGAATTTAACGGCCATGCTGAATCAACAGTCAGCGCTGGCTAACACGCAGAATCAATTATCGACGGGTAAAAAGATCATTAATCCTTCTGATGATCCGGCTGGTTCAGTACAAATTCTCAATCTTCAACGGGAATTTAGTCTCACCGAACAATATTTAGCTAATGCCAATGCAGCTTCAACCAAGTTGCGGGAAGAAGAAATTGCCTTGCAAAGTGCCACCGATATTATTCAGCGGATTCGTGAACTGGCTGTCCAAGGTTTAAATGACACCAATACACAACCCGATCGACAAGCGATTGCAGGCGAGATAAAGCAGCTGAATTTGCAATTACTGGGACTCGCCAATACCCGTGATGCCAATGGCGATTATTTATTTGCAGGCTTTGCCAGCGGCAACCAGCCCTATGAGTCGCTTAACGGTGAATATCAAGGGGATGAGGGACAGCGTAATCTGAAAGTGGGGGCCAGTGTACTGGTTGCTACCAATGATCCTGGTGATAAAGTCTTTGAAGCCGCTGTGTATCGTACCGAAGTCATTGCTTCTGGAAACGGCAATTTACGTATTACTGATACCAGTAATTCAGCGGCAAATTTTGCCGACATTACATTCACTTATAACGATCTCACCCAACAATACAACGTAAGTGATGGCACAAATAGTGTGAATATTGATTCATCATCAGGTCAGCGTTTTCGTCTCGACGAACTCAATAGCAATTTTCCGTCTATACAAGTGGAGTTGAATGGCAATCCAGCTACTGGCGATATCATCACTATTTCCCGTGAAGTCACACCACAGCAGACTTTGTTTAAAACCATTGATAACTTCGCAATGGCGTTAGAGGCTAACAGTGTCGGCCCCGATAATTCACCGAATAATGGTGAGTTTCTGAAGAATATCGATGTAGGGCTACAAAACATTATTGATACCCGCGCCCAGGTGGGCAGCCGGATTAACGCCATTGAGCAGCAACAGGCAATCAACGATTCCGTCTCATTCAACCTGGAAAAAAGTCTTTCAGAAATTCGCGACCTGGATTATGCCGAAGCAATTTCGCAGCTAACTCGCCAATCCATTGGCCTGCA
>DASSWO010000065.1:0-12597 GCA_035704795.1 Methylophaga sp.
AGCGGATGACCATCGAATATGACGAGCGTGAACGGGATTTTCAGCTGTATCGGCGGGGCCGTTATGTTGAATTTAATCTGGTTTACGATCGCGGCACGTTATTTGGTCTGCAATCCGGCGGCCGTACCGAATCGATTCTGATGTCACTGCCGCCGCTGGTGAAATGGCGTTATAACTGGCAACCCGAAGCCGGCACCCCTGAGGCGAAATTGTATACTGACTTTTTACCGCCCCGGGACTGGTTGAAGTAAGTCGTTACTCTTCCTTCGAGAGCAGTGCTAACTGGTCAGCCTGATACTCGTTGATCAGCGGCTCAATGACCTCATCGAGTGCGCCGGTCATGATCTCGGTCAATTTGTACAAGGTTAAATTGATGCGGTGATCGGTTATCCGGCCTTGCGGATAATTGTAGGTCCGAATCCGTTCACTGCGATCGCCGCTGCCTACCAGCAAACGCCGGGTTTCGGCTTGTTCTGCTTGTTGTTTGTCTACTTGTTCAGCCATGATCCGGGATTGTAGGACCGACATCGCTTTGGCGCGGTTTTTGTGTTGCGAGCGTTCTTCCTGACATTCGACAATAATACCGGTCGGAATATGGGTAATACGAATCGCTGAGTCGGTGGTGTTAACGTGCTGACCACCGGCACCGGATGAGCGGAAGGTATCAACCTTTAAATCTGCCGGATTGATGTCGATTTCATCGATTTCATCTACTTCCGGCAAAATCGCCACGGTACAAGCCGAGGTATGGATGCGGCCTTGCGATTCGGTTTCCGGGACGCGTTGCACACGATGGGCGCCTGATTCAAATTTCAGCCGTGAATAAGCGCCTTCACCGACGATACGGACGATGATTTCCTTGAAACCACCATGCTCGCCTTCAGCCTTATTTAAAATCTCAATTTGCCAGCGGCGGCGTTCAGCGTAGCGGCTGTACATTTTGAATAAATCGCCGGAAAAAATCGCTGCCTCATCACCGCCGGTTCCGGCACGGATCTCTAAATAAATATTGCGCTGATCATTGGGATCTTTTGGCAGCAATAATTTTTGCAGTTCCAGTTCCAGCGCTTCCTGACGTTCTTCAGCGGCATACATTTCGTCTCGGGCCATTTGACGAAGTTCAGGGTCACTTTCAGCCAGCATCGCTTGCGCTTCAGCAATGTCACTGAGCGTTTTTAAATAGGTAGCAAAGTTTTTAATGACCGGCTCTAACTGAGCGTATTCCTGAGATAACGTGCGGAATTTTTTTTGATCGGCCATCACAGAGGGCTCTGACAGCAGGCCACTGATCTCTTCATGACGTTCAGTCAATGCTTCCAGTTTGTGACGGATCGAGTCTTTCAAGTGTTAATCCTTAATGTTAAACAATTGCCGGGCCGCGGCCAGCAAAGGGTTTGCTTCATCATTTTGAAATGCCGATAAGCGCAGCTGACGACTGGGTTCATGTAAAATTTTATTGGATAACGTCCGGGCTAATTCTGCCATGGCCTGTTCCGGCGCGACGCCTTGCTCTATCTGCCGAAGTGCTTTTTCGAGAACAATCTGACTATGCTGCTGGGCTTCATCCCGAATGGCACGAATCACCGGCACGGTATCCTGGCTGCGCATCCAGCCGGCAAAATGATCGACCTGCGCATCGATAATTTCTTCGGCTTGCTTGGCAGCATCCCGCCTGGATTGCAGATTTTCGGCAATAATATCGTGCAGATCATCGACACAATACAAATAAATATCGTCGAGCTGGCCGACTTCCGGTTCAATATCACGCGGCACGGCGATATCAACCATAAAAATCGGCCGCCGTTTACGTTGTTTCAGGGCGCTTTCCACCATGCCTTTACCGAGAATAGGTAACTGGCTGGCCGTCGAGCTGATAACGATATCGGCTTCGGCCAAATGCGCTGGCATCTCGCTCAGACTGATGGCGTAACCATTAAAAGGTTTTGCGATCGCGTGGGCACGCTCAACAGTCCGGTTGGCAATAATAATGCGTTTGATGCCATTGTCATGCAAATGCCGGGCGACTAATTCAATAGTTTCACCAGCACCGATGAGCAGCGCGGTTGCCTGTTTAAGATTGCTAAATATCTGTTTCGATAAACTGACTGCGGCAAACGCTACCGACACTGGGCTGTTACCAATCGCGGTATCAGTGCGCACTTGTTTGGCAACAGCAAACGCATGCTGAAATAACCGGCCGAGTGATTTGCCAAGGGTTTGCGCATTGAGCGCCTGTGAATACGCTGATTTCAGCTGACCAAGAATTTGCGGCTCACCGAGCACCATCGAGTCCAGGCCGCAGGCAACACGGTATAAATGCCGTACTGCTTCCGCATCCTGATATTGGTAGCTGAACGGCAAAACATCGTTAACTTTGTCACGCCGAACCTGCTGCAACCAACGTAAAATGCCATTGTCATAGTCTTCGTCCACATGGCAATACAATTCGGTTCGGTTACAAGTGCAAATAATGGCGGCTTCGACAATATCAGTTTGTTTCAGTAGCGATATCAGCGCTCCTGACAAGGCTTCATTATCAAAGCTAAACTGCTCGCGGACAGCGACCGGGGCTGTGGTATGGTTGATGCCGAAACAAACAAGATGCATAAATAAGCGTCGCGTTAAATGCTGGTAAACTCTACAACCAAAATCCGGATTGTCGGGTATTTAATGAGTGATAAACCAAATTTGCCATTCTATCAAACTCAATCGCGCAGGTCGTTCTAATATGGATTTATTGCAACAGTTTTGGTTCAGTGCCGGACAGATTATTCGCGGCGCAGCCTGGTCAAGTTTGTCGCTATTTTTGCTGGGTTGTACCGCGACACCGTCGCAGCAGGCAAAAACGGAAACTGAGCCAGATACGGTTATCACGGAGCCCGCCGAAAAAACCTATCTGCCTCTCACCTCAGAATTGGTTTATTACATCCTCACTGCGGAAATCGCTGGTCAGCGTGGTGCCATTGGCGTCGCCAGTGATTTATATCAAGAAGCCGCCAGTAACGTGGATTCTCCGGCGTTAGCAGAACGCGCCGCCCAGGTGGCGACTTTTTCGCGTGATAAAACTCGCATAAGTAACGCATTGGAGCGCTGGAAAGAAGTCGATCCTAATGATGCGGATGTGTTGGTTATGCAAGTGCCTTTTTATCTCAGCGATAATCAATTTAATAAAGTCATCGACACCATGGACAAGGCAATTGCCCTGGCACCAGAAAAAGCGCCCGTCTATTTAGCGACTTTTTCTGAGCATTTAAGCGATATGGTTGATGGCGCTACCGCATTGCCAATGATGCGCCGGTTGCAGAGTTATCGTGATAACGACCCGGGAACGCGCTTTGCTTATGCGCGACTCGCGGCATATTACAAAGAATATGACGAAGCGTTGAGAGAAGTTAATGCGTTGCTTGCTGAAAAGCCAGGTCATGAGCCGTTCTTAACGCTGAAATCCGAAATTCTGCAGCGTAGCGGTGACCCTGAAAAAGCCCTGAAATTGATTGCTAAAGCAGCTCAAAAAGATGATGCTAGCAATGAATTGCGGTTCTCGTATGCCAAACTGCTAGGTGAAAGCGGCGAAACTGCCAAAGCCAAAGCGGTGTTTGAAGAGCTGAATCTGGAAAATCCTGATAACAAAGAAGTCCTATTTGCCCTTGGCCTGTTGGCGTTGGAAGAAAAAGACGGCCAGACGGCTAAAAGCTATTTCACAGAATTACTCCGACAAGGCGATCCGGCACAACAAGCCGGTTACTTTATGGGGCTTGCTGAAGAAATGAATGGCAATATTGATGCGGCGTTGGTCTGGTTTGCCTCAGTACCAGCGGACAGTCAGCGTTTTGAAAGTGCCCAAGGTCGATATATCAGCCTTTTAGCCGAACAGGGTAATGTTGATAAAGCTCGTGAACATTTGCAATTACTGCGTCAGGAACGGCCGTCTCAAGCACGGGAATTTTATTTATTTGAAGCGGCGTTTTTGCAAGAACAGGATATGAAAAAAGAAGCCATGCAACTATATGGTGAGGCTCTGCAACGTTATCCTGATGATTTTGAGTTGCTTTACAGTCGGGCGATGCTTGCAGAATCACTGGGCGATTTGAAGCAGCTCGAAGCCGATTTACGGCAAATTCTTGTTAAAAACCCAGACAATACCCAAGCCTTAAATGCCCTTGGCTATACTCTGACGGATCGTACTGATCGGCATCAAGAAGCATTAAAGCTGATTGAACGGGCGCTGGAACTTAAACCCGGCGATCCGTTTTATCTTGATAGCTTAGGTTGGGTTTATTACCGTATGGGTAATCTGGAACTGGCAGAAAAATATTTGCGTCAGGCGATTGCCGTTCAAGATGATGCTGAATTTAACGCGCATTTAGGTGAAGTGTTATGGCAGCAAGGCAATAAAAGTGAAGCCAGACGAGTATGGGAAAAAGCCAAACAACAGGATCCTGATAATAAAGTATTAAACGAAACGTTAAATCGATTAAATCCATGAGATTTTTACTGATCAGCAGTGTCATGTTGCTCCTTCCCGCTTGCGCGCTATTTTGGCAACCCAAGCCGGAAACGTCAGCCGAAACTCTTTGGCAACATCGAGCAACCCAGTTACAACAGTTGGATGAATGGTCATTTCGTGGCCGGACACTTATCCAGCAAGGCAAAGAAGGCTGGAATGCTGGCGTCAGCTGGGAGCAAAAACAGGATAGCTTCAAGATCCGCCTGACCGGACCATTTTCGCAAGGTGCAGTGGAGCTTACCGGTGATTCTCAGCAGGTTGAAATGCTGACATCAGATGGTGAAAGGTTTACTGCGGAAACTCCTGAGCAATTATTAGAAGAAGTACTTGGCTGGCGTTTGCCTGTCAGCGCGCTGCGCGATTGGGTTAGAGGTCTGCCTTATAACGGGGAGGCTGTTACCTTGCGGGAAATTGATGACGAAGGTCATCTGCTGGCGATTAACCAGGCCGGCTGGCAAGTTGAGTTTTTACGTTATGTGCCTTTTGCCGGCCTGCAGATCCCCGATAAAGTGTTTATAAAGCGCGATGACTTAAGTGTACGGTTGGTGATATCGGAATGGGATCAGCCTTGACCGAGTTTCGTTGGCCAGCACCGGCCAAGTTAAACCTGTTTTTACATATTACCGGTCGCCGTGATGATGGCTATCATCTGTTGCAAACCGCTTTTCAGTTTATTGATTATGGCGATACCTTAAAAATTAGCATTACTGACTCTCCGCAAATTACCCTGTCTCCCGCACTTCCCAGTGTTGCTGAGAACGATAATCTGATTATTCGCGCCGCAAAACTATTACAAAAAGCCGCTAATATTCAACAGGGCGCGCATATTCATCTGGATAAAAAATTGCCAATGGGTGGTGGTCTCGGTGGCGGTAGCAGTGATGCAGCAACGACTTTAGTGGCGTTAAATCAGCAATGGCGTTGCCAGTTATCAGAACATGAATTAGCCACGTTGGCCTTGCAGTTAGGCGCAGATGTGCCGGTGTTTGTGCACGGCCATGCTGCCTGGGCAGAAGGCGTGGGCGAGCAGTTAACACCGATTTCACCGCCGGAACCTTGGTATTTAGTAGTGATACCAGATTGTCAGATATCTACAGGCGAAATATTTTCTGCATCTGAATTGACACGCGACTGCGAACCTATCAAAATATCGGGCTTCCTTTCGGGGGAAGGCAGTAATGTCTGCGAAGCGGTAGTCAAGCAGCGTTATCCGGCGGTTGCCGAAGCGCTTGATTGGTTGGCAAAATATGCCGACCCAAAAATGACAGGCACAGGCGCTTGCATTTTTGCCAGCTTTGAAACAGCTGCCAAGGCACAACAAATTTGGCAACAACTGCCGGCAACATGGCAGGGTTTTATCGCCAAAGGGTGTAACCAATCACCATTGTTGGCCGCAATCGATAATCACGCCAACGGTGGTTAACGATTGTCAGAGAATGAGTTTGAAACAGTTGGGGTATAGCCAAGCGGTAAGGCAGCGGGTTTTGATCCCGCCATCCCTGGTTCGAATCCAGGTACCCCAGCCACTCTTTTGTTTTTTTGATTGAACTCGGCAGCTCAACTAGTGACTCAAAATAGAATCCTCCAGTTACAGCAGCGTACCGCCGATGACAACATGATGGTGTTCACCGGCAATGCGAATCGTAAGCTGGCAGAAAGCATCTCAAATTTCCTCAATATTTCTCTCGGCAAAGCGACTGTTGAAAAATTCAGCGACGGCGAAATCATGGTCGAAATACTCGATAATGTCCGTGGCAAAGACGTGTTCATTGTCCAGCCGACTTGTATGCCGACCAATGATAACTTGATGGAATTAATGGTTATGACCGACGCGATTCGTCGCGCGTCTGCCAAACGAATTACCTTGGTGGTGCCGTATTTTGGCTATTCACGCCAGGATCGCCGGCCGCGCTCGGCCCGCGTTGCGATCACTGCTAAAGTGGTAGCTAATATGCTGACTGGTGTCGGCGCTGACCGGGTGTTAACGGTTGATTTACATGCCGATCAGATCCAGGGATTTTTTGATTGCCCGGTGGATAATGTTTACGCATCGCCTGTTTTGCTTGGGGATATCTGGAAGCATAAATACGATGATTTGGTGGTGGTTTCACCCGATGTCGGTGGTGTGGTACGGGCCAGGGCACTGGCTAAACATCTTGATGTGGAACTGGCGATTATCGATAAACGCCGGCCACGGGCGAATGTTGCTAAAGTAATGAATATTATCGGTGATATCGAAAACCGTACCTGCGTTATGGTTGATGATATGGTCGATACAGCGGGCACCTTATGTGCCGCATCGGCTGCGCTGAAGGAACATGGCGCCAATAAAGTCGTCGCCTACTGTACGCATGCGGTGTTATCGGGGCCTGCAGTGGTCAATATTGGTAAATCGTTGCTCGATGAATTGGTGGTTACCGACACCATTCCCTTACAGCCTGATGCGATTGCCAGCTCTAAAATTCGCGTGTTGAGTATTGCGGAAATGCTGGCAGAAGCGATGTACCGAATTAGTAACGAAGAGTCAGTTAGCTCTTTGTATATGGATTAACCCTTTTTGGGTTGAATGTGCCGAACCTGGTCGCGGGGGAGGCAAATGCCACGATAAGTGGCTTAATAACGGACCCCGGTCCGTTTTTTAGTCTTGGAGAAAGAGATGGAAAATTTATTTGAAGTACAAGCCGAAGCGCGTACGGACCAGGGGAAAGGTGCGAGCCGCCGCCTGCGTCGGTCGGGCAAAGTACCGGCTGTTGTTTATGGTACCGAGAAAAAACCGGTATCGATTTCAGTGGATCATAACCAGTTTATCCGCCATTTGGCTGAATCAGCGTTTTATGCGCACATTCTGACACTGGTTATTGATGGCAAGAAAAATCAGGTTGTGTTGAAAGATCTGCAGCGTCATCCAGCGAATGACAACAAAATCATTCATGCTGATTTCCTGCGTGTTGATGCTAAACATGAAATGACCATGACGGTACAGTTGCATTTCGTGAATGAAGAAACGGCACCAGGCGTTAAAGCTGGTGGTCAGGTCTCGCATTTGATGACTGAGGTAGAAATTGCCTGTTTGCCAAAAGATCTGCCGGAATATATCGAAGTCGACGTTGCCAAACTGGGTATGGATGAATACATCCATTTATCAGAGTTGGTATTACCAAAAGGTGTCTCACTGACAGCATTAAGCCATAGTCAGGATGAGCATCTGGAAGAAGGTGAACGTTCATCTTACGATCAGGCCGTCGTCAGCATTCATGAGCCACGTGTTTCGAAACTTGAAGAAGATGACGTTGAAGGCGCTGATGAAACTGCAGAAAAACCAGCTGCTAAAAAAGACGAAGACGAATCAGAAGATTAATCTGCGTCACTGGGAGCCACTATGGACAACTGGATCATCGCCGGTCTGGGCAATCCCGGCTCCCAATATCAACATACCCGGCATAATGTCGGGTTTTGGTTACTGGACCAGTTAGCCGCTGATTTCGGCGTATCGTTTAAAACCGATAGCCGCTTTCAGGGCGAGCTGGTTCAGCACACCATACCAGACGCCAAAATCTGGCTGCTTAAACCGATGACGTTTATGAACCGTAGCGGTCAATCCATCGCGGCGCTGGCCAATTTCTACAAAATTCCACCGGAAAACCTGCTGGTCATTCATGATGAACTGGATTTACCACCGGGCACGATTCGTCTGAAAAAAGGTGGTGGTCATGGTGGCCATAATGGCCTGCGCGATATCATCGCGCAAAATGGTGGCCAGAAAGATTTTTTGCGTTGCCGGATTGGCATTGGTCATCCCGGTAACAGCAAACAAGTAGCGGATTATGTGCTGAGCAAACCGTCAGCGGATGATCGGCAACAGATTTTGCACGGTATCGACGACGCGCTGCGAACGCTGCCCGATGTGCTCAATAACCAACTCGAAAAAGCCATGAACTGGCTGCATTCACAATAGGATTTTTCATGGGATTTAAATGCGGCATCGTCGGTTTGCCAAATGTGGGTAAATCAACCTTATTTAACGCGCTGACTCAGGCGGGTATCGAAGCGCAGAACTATCCATTTTGCACTATAGAGCCAAATGTCGGCATCGTGCCAATGCCCGATCCGCGCCTTGATAAACTGGCGGCTATCGTTAAACCGCAAAAAGTTCTGCCGACCACCATGGAATTTGTTGATATTGCCGGTCTGGTTGCCGGTGCTTCTAAAGGCGAGGGCCTTGGCAATAAATTCCTGGCCAATATTCGTGAAACGGACGCCATTGCCCATGTGGTGCGCTGTTTTGAAGACGAAAATGTGGTCCACGTTGCCGGCAAAATATCGCCGCTTGATGATATTGAAGTCATTAATACCGAACTGGCACTGGCAGATCTGGAATCGGTTGAAAAAGCGATGCTGAAAACTGCCAAAGATGCCAAAGGCGGCGATAAAACGGCCAAAGCGCGTTTGGCGCTGCTGGAGCAAATGCGTGCGCATTTGGATACTGGCCAGCCGGTGCGGGCGATGAATCTGGATGCCGATCAACGGGATTTAATGACCGGCCTGCATTTGCTGACCATCAAACCAACTATGTATATCGCCAATGTCGCCGAGAATGGCTTTGAACAGAACCCGGCGCTGGATGCCGTTAAAGCGCTGGCTGAAAAAGAAAACGCGACTGTGGTGGCGATTTGTGCTGCTATTGAATCTGAAATCGCTGATTTAGCGGATGAAGACAAAGCTGAGTTTCTGACGGAACTGGGCCAGGATGAGCCTGGCTTGAACCGGGTTATCCGCAGCGGTTATCAATTATTGGGTTTACAGACTTACTTTACCGCCGGCGTCAAAGAAGTACGCGCCTGGACCGTTGAAGTGGGGGCGACTGCACCGGAAGGTGCCGGCGTTATTCATACTGATTTTCAAAAAGGTTTTATCCGCGCAGAAGTCATCAGCTATGATGATTTTGTACAGTACAACGGCGAGCAAGGTGCTAAAGATGCCGGTAAATGGCGTTTGGAAGGCAAAGAGTACATTATCAAGGATGGTGATGTGATGCATTTCCGATTTAATGTCTGAAGCATTTGCCTTGTCGGGCAGCTGCTTGCAAACTAATCGGGTGCTTTTGGAGATAAGAATCTGATGCGTAATCGTTTTTTGCTGGGCCTGATATTATTTACCAGTCTGCCGACCTTACAGGCGCAACCTGCCTTAGATGAGTGCATGCTGACACAGATAGGCATTGCCGATGACACCATGACCATTGGCGAAGTCCGGCAACTGTGTCAGGCGCAACGGGTACTGGATATTGAAGAAGCGGCTGAATCTGAGGCGCTGGACACCGCAGTGCCAGACGAGGCTGAATTCGCATCCGGTCTGAAAAATGATGTCGATGTCACACTGGAAGATGACACCATAGCTACCGAAGATGGTTCGGCAGTAACGCGCCGGGTGCTGCTGGAAAAAACCCAGGCACGCAATCCATTTTCACTGATGTCCCATCGACCTAACTACATTATCTTTGCCAATAATATGTCTAAGGCTAACGAGCGGCCGTTTGAGCTTGATGATCCTGGTCGGGATTATAATTTTCAGCCATGGGAAACCAAATTCCAAATCAGCTTAAAAACGCCGTTGGTTCGAGGTATGTTTAACAATCGGGCCGATTTATTTGTGGCGTATACCAATCGCTCTTTCTGGCAGCAATTTAACAAAGAAGGCTCGGAGCCATTTCGAGAGTCTAATCACGAGCCAGAAGCCTGGTTGTCATTTGGCAATGATTTTGAACTGTTTGGCTGGAAAAACTCCGTCAACCGTCTCGGTGTGTCGCATCAGTCCAATGGTCAATCAGGTGAATTGTCTCGCAGTTGGAACCGGGTCTACGCTGACTTTATTATCGAGCGTGGTGACTGGTATTTATCGTTCAAACCATGGCTGCGTATTCAGGAAAACTCGGATAAGGACGACAATCCTGATATTGAAGACTACATGGGTAATTTTGAGTTAGGTGCGGTTTATAAACATGGCGAGCACAGCTTTGAAGCGCTGATCCGCAATAATCTCGATACCGACGAAAATTACGGCGCCCTGCAACTTGGCTGGACTTTCCCGCTGACTGATCGGCTTCGCGGCTATGTGCAATATTTCAATGGTTATGGTGAAAGCCTGATTGATTATAATGCGCACACCAATAGCATTGGCTTTGGTATTAAGCTCAGCGACTGGCTGTAAGCGGTTTTAAATGGTTGATATTTAACCGTCAGCATCGTAAAATGCACGGCTTCGTGGCTACATAGCTCAGTTGGTTAGAGCACATCACTCATAATGATGGGGTCCCTAGTTCGAATCTAGGTGTAGCCACCATCGAATTCAAAGAAACCTGCTGCGGCAGGTTTTTTTATGCCTGCTTTCTGGCCACTTTCCTTTAAACTGCCGTAAGGCGGCCGAATCGGAATGGCGTTATGTTTGAAATCAAAACCATTGCTTTGTTTTTTGCCACAGCGCTGGCTGAGATCATCGGTTGTTATTTGCCGTATTTGTGGTTAAAGCATGATAAACCGATATGGTTATTAATTCCGGCGGCATTCAGTCTGGCGTTATTTGCCTGGTTATTATCTTTGCATCCTGCTGCAGCAGGACGGGTTTATGCCGCTTATGGTGGTGTGTATATTTTTACCGCATTATTTTGGTTGTGGTGGGTCGATGGCATTCGGCCTAGCCATTGGGACCTTGTCGGCGGCGTAGTGACCATGCTGGGCATGGCGATCATTATGTTTGCACCGCGACACAGTTAAAGCAGATTTGGCCGGTATCTTAAAATGTTTGAATCATTTAACAATCTAAAACTTCCAAGCGAGATTATTTTGTCTGACTCCTTAATCAGTCTGGTGATTAGCAGCAGTATCCTGATTGCTGTGGTATTGCTTTTGCGGGCATTGACCGCTCGCTTTATCAAACAAAAAGTCGAATCCTACGAGTTGCGCCGTCGCTGGCTGGTGCAAACCCGCAATGGTCTGATTCTACTGATGGCGCTGGGATTGATCTTTATTTGGGGTCAGGAATTACGCACGCTGGCATTATCAGTGGTCGCAATTGCTGTGGCTTTTGTAGTTGCCACCAAAGAGCTGATTTTGTGTGTCATGGGCTCGATTCTGAAAACCGGTGCTGGCTCTTTCACCATCGGTGATCGTATTCAGGTTAAAGATTTTCGGGGTGATGTGATTGATCAGAACTTACTGGCGACCACGATTCTGGAGGTCGGTCCCGGTAAACTGACGCACCAGCGTACCGGTCGTCTGATTGTCTTGCCGAATGCGATGTTTGTCGCTGAGCCAGTCATAAACGAGAGCTATACTAACGACTATATATTGCATGTATTTATTGTGCCGTTTAAACGTGATGATGACTGGCAGGCGGCGCAAAAAGCTTTTTTACAGGCTGCTAACCGGCATTGTTTACCGTATATGAACGAAGTGCGTAATTATATGAAACAAATCAGTCAGCACCGCGCGGTTGAAGTGCCATCGGTCGAACCCAGAGTCACTTTGCAAGTGCCGGAAGCCGATGAAATTCATCTGGTCATTCGTATTCCAGCGCGCGCTCACCAACGGGTGCAGGTCGAGCAGGCTATTCTTAACGAGGCCTTGACAGGTGTGCTGAGTCCGGTAGAACCATAAAATTTACGCCGTTTCAGTAAAAAAATTGTTATAAGAAAAGAGTTTTTTAATACAACAGGAGAACGGAAATGAGCATGATGCAGGAATTCAAAAATTTCGCCTTACGGGGCAACGTCATTGATATGGCGGTCGGTATCATTATCGGTGTTGCCTTTGGCAAAATCGTGTCATCGTTTGTATCAGATGTGGTTATGCCGCCGCTGGGCTTATTACTGGGGGGCGTCGATTTCAAGGATCTGGCCATCGTGCTGAAAGAAGCGGTCGGTGACACGCCGGCGGTTTTGCTTTCTTACGGCGCTTTTATTCAGACGATAGTCGACTTTGTCATTATTGCGCTGGCCATTTTTGTTGCCGTCAAAGTAATGAATTCTTTGAAAGCGAAGGAAGAAGCTGCGCCCGACGGCCCACCATCGTTGTCTAAACAAGAAATATTACTGA
>DASSWO010000094.1:0-2022 GCA_035704795.1 Methylophaga sp.
ATCAACTTCTGGCTGAGGATCAACTTCAGTTGGGTCAGGCAGATAATCAACAACAGCATCCAAAACTAATTGCATGCCTTTATTTTTGAACGAACTACCGCAGTAAGTCGGGAAGAAGTCGAGTTTCAACGTACCTTTGCGGATGCAGCGTTTCAGATCTTCGATTGAAGGCTCTTCGCCTTCCAGATATTTTTCCATCAGATCATCGTCTTGCTCAACTGCAGTTTCGATGAGTTTTTCGCGCCATTCTTCAATGGCATCGGCCATATCCGCGGGTGGCTCTTCGATACTGTAATCTTCAGCGTTTTTGTCGTCTTTCCAGATCCATGCTTTGCGGGTCAGCAGGTCAACAACACCGGTGAATTCATCTTCGATACCGATTGGCAAGACCATCACCAGTGGTTTGGCCGCCAGAACATCTTCAACTTGCTTAACAACGCGGTAAAAATCAGCGCCAATACGATCAAGTTTATTAACAAAGATCAGACGCGAGACTTCTGAGTCATTGGCATAACGCCAGTTGGTTTCAGATTGTGGCTCAACACCGCCGCTGCCGCAAAATACGCCAACACCACCATCAAGAACTTTCAGTGAACGGTAAACTTCAATCGTGAAATCAACGTGACCCGGGGTATCGATAACGTTCAGCCGGTGATCTTTCCAGGCACAGGTGGTAGCCGCTGACTGGATAGTAATACCCCGCTCAGCTTCCTGATCCATAAAGTCCATTGTTGATTCACCTTCATGAACCTCACCGGTCTTATGGATCTTACCGGTCAGTTTGAGGATACGTTCGGTGGTGGTGGTCTTACCGGCATCAACGTGCGCGAAAATACCGATGTTTCTGTACTTGGATAAATCGGAAGCCATAATCCTGTCGTCTCTTTTGTAAAAATAACCGATGCGCTTGGCATCATCTGGGAGTTAAACCCGCAAATTTTAAACTACTCTGGCTGCTTTAGCATCCCCTGATTACTATGCTAAAGCGTAGGGTGAGTGATAGCAGCGGTATGCGGGAAAGTTTAGCTAATGGGTTTGACCATAATAAGTCAGATTTAGCGGAGTTTTTTCTGCATCGGAACCCATTGATGCCGGTAAATGACACCGGGCACGGCAAAGGTCAGAAACAAACTTAAGGTAGTGACAAAAAATTCCCAATCCTGCTGATAAACATTCCCAGCGAATTGCATCTCAAAAGCAATGCCAGCCATCAACGCAATAAAGTAATACACCAAAACTTCCAGCAATCGCCACCAGGCTGATTTTTCACCATCAGCCATTTTAATCACTAAAAATAATCGCTCATTGACCCAAGGCAAATTCGCCAGTACCAAAAACGTCAAAACCAATAACCAAATCGTCATAACACTCACATAAAAACGGTGGCGCAAATACTTAACAACGCCCCCGGAAATAATCCTAAAGCCAATACCAATAAACAGTTGGCACTGAATAACACTCTCACCGGTGCTGATGGCAGCACGAGAAATTCGTTTTCCGGCGTATCAAAATACATCACTTTAATCATGCGTAGATAATAATAAGCGCCAATCACCGACATGATTACCGCTACCAGTGCCACTGCCAGCAGATTGACATCGACCACCGCTTTAATGACCGTCAGCTTGGCATAAAAACCAGCCAATGGCGGAATACCGGCCATCGAAAACATCAGCAATAACATCATCAACGCATACCAAGGCTGCTGTTTGGCGAGGCCCTTGTAATCGGCAATTTGTTCTGCTTCAAAACCCTGACGGCTCATCAGCAAAATCATGCCAAAACCACCCACCGTCATCAACGCGTAAATCAATGTATAAAACAGCGCTGCCGCATAACCGGCTTCGGTACCCGACAAAATCCCCAGCAATAAAAAACCGACATGAGAAATGGTTGAATAAGCCAGCATCCGTTTCAGATTGGTCTGGGCAATGGCTAGCAGATTACCGACAATCATCGACAACACCGCCAGCAAAATCACCATATCCTGCCACTGGGCATGCAGGCTGCCGAGACCATCAA
>DASSWO010000116.1:0-5129 GCA_035704795.1 Methylophaga sp.
GCGTCATATCCGCTGGTAGGTGGCTGAGCAGGATTTCGGCCGGCACATCTTTGCCCAGATAATATTGCGGAATAAACGCCGACAGTAATTCGGCTTCGGTTAAATCTGCTGAGCCTTTGGGGAAATAGGATTTACTGCCCAGACTGCGTCCGCCACGGATAAAATTGACCTCCACCACAGCCATGCCATCACGAATTAATGCCGCCAGCACATCCGAATCACCTTGCATGGAGCTGACATATTGCCGCTCTTGCACACGCCGCAGACTGACGATTTTGTCGCGAATGGCCGCTGCCTGTTCAAATTGTAAATTGGCCGCCGCCGCATTCATTTGATCACTTAAGTCATCCATGACCTGCTGGTTTTTACCTTCCAAAAACATAATCGTGTGTTGCACATCACGCTGGTAATCAGCTTCGGAAATCAGCCCGACACACGGCCCGGTGCAGCGCTTGATCTGATATTGCAGACAGGGCCGGCTGCGATTTTCGTAATAACTGTTTTCGCATTGGCGTACCGGAAAGATTTTTTGCAGCAGGTTCAAGCTTTCCCGAACGGCACCGGCACTGGGATACGGCCCGAAATAACGACCCGCTTTGCGTTTGGCACCGCGATGCACACTGAGCCGTGGAAAATTATCGCCAGAAATGAGTAGGTAAGGATAAGTCTTATCATCACGCAGCAGCACGTTATAGCGGGGCATCAGCTCCTTGATAAGATTATTCTCAAGAATCAGTGCTTCGTTTTCGGTATGGGTGACGGTGGTGTCGATATGCGCAATTTGCGCCACCATCACTCGCGTTTTGGAAGTTAAACCGGTTTTACGGAAATAACTGCCAACACGTTTTTTCAGGTTTTTGGCTTTGCCGACATAAATTACCGTACCGTCGGCATCAACCATCCGGTAGACACCTGGCCGGCTGGTCAGGCTTTTTACAAAACCGGCGCCGTCAAAGCCCACCGGAGAATGTTGCTGCATTTCTGACATTTATTAAGAAATATCACCTTCGTTATTGGGACTATATTGGCGTTGATAGCATTTGTGCGCTTGATAAAAACTGTTGACTGACAAGCCTAACAAGATAATACCGCCGATTATCGCCGGCACTTCTTCATGGAAAAAGTAAAACATCGCCAATGCCGCCAGTAATTCAAAAATACCGATAACTTTCAGCAGCACGACATTTTCTGTGCGTTTCATTCCCATTTCTGCCTCATTGCAAAATATTTAAATATAGCATTATCGATTATTCGGATCAGTGCGGCTGTATTTTCTATAAGCTGCCGGCATTGTCAATTTGTGGGAAAATAGCGCGTTTTATATTTTCCAGGCACATAAGGGGATTTTTTTGTCAGTCAGTCTGCTGCAACCCGCATTACCAGCCAAAATTGGCGATAAACGTCTCGCTGGTCAACTTTATGGAAGCGCCGCCGGTTTATTACTGGCCCGCGCCGCGCAGCAGCATGACGGCCCCTTATTGGTTATTACCGATGATATGGCCAGTGCCCAACGCCTGGAAAGCGAGATCCGCTTTTATCTGGGCCGTAATAAACTGCCCATTCTGCATTTTCCGGATTGGGAAACACTCCCCTACGACACCTTTTCACCCCATCAGGATATTATTTCTGAGCGCTTGCAAACACTGCAACAGTTGCCGGATTTTCAGCGTGGTATTTTGCTGGTGCCCGTGGCAACCATTATGCAGCGTATTGCACCGCCCAGTTTCCTGGCCGGTCATCGGCTGCAATTAAAAACCGGCGATACCTTTGATATTGATAGCTGGCGTTTAAAGCTGGAAAAATCCGGTTATCGTAATGTGTCTCAGGTGGTCGAACATGGCGAATTTGCCGTGCGTGGCGCCATTGTCGATTTGTTTCCGATGGGCAGTCGCCGGCCATTTCGGATCGATTTATTTGATGACGAAATCGACACGTTGCGTACGTTTGACCCGGAAACACAGCGCTCTATTGATGAAATCGACAAAATTGATTTATTACCGGCCCGCGAATTTCCCGTTAATGACGACAGCATTAAATTATTCCGCCAGCAATTTCGTGATCAATTTGACGGCGATCCGCAGCGCAGCCTGATTTACCGCGAAGTCAGTGATGGCAATATGCCGGGCGGGATTGAGTTTTATTTGCCGTTATTTTTTGAAGAAACAGCTTGCCTGACTGACTACCTGCCCGATAACACACTGCTGGTGAATAGTAATGACACGGCGCATGCCGCTGAAACTTACTGGGCAGAAATTCAGGAACGTTACCGGCAGCATCGCGTTGATCAAGAGCGGCCGTTGTTGCCGCCGACCAGTGTATTTGTGCCGGCAGAAGATTTATTTGCCCGCTTTAAGCGCTGGCAACGATTGCAATGCCAGAACTTTGAACTGGAAAAAGCGGCTGGTCAGCATAATTACGCCAGCATTATGCCGCCGCAACTGACGTTAAATTCCCGTCAGGATAAACCCTGCGAGATTCTGGAGAAATTTCTGCAGGGCTTTGATGGCCGGGTGTTAATTGCTGCCGAATCTGCCGGTCGCCGCGAAACGCTACTCGATTTACTGCGTAAAAATCAGCTACAACCTAAACCTGTCGAAGACTTCGATGCGTTTTTAAAAGATCCGTCGCCGCTCTGTATCACTGTAGCGCCCATGGAGCGCGGTTTATATAGTCCGAGCCTTAAAATCTCGGTCATTGCTGAAACGCAGCTATTCGGCCAGCAAGTTATGCAGCGCCGTCGGCGCAGTCGCAAAAAACGCGACAGCGATGCCATCATCCGCAATTTGGCCGAACTGTCGATCGGTGATGCCGTCGTCCATGAAGATCATGGTGTTGGTCGTTATCTGGGTTTGCAGAGCCTCGATGTCGGGGATGTAGAAGCCGAATATGTCACGTTGGAATACGCCAAAGGTGACAAATTGTATGTGCCGGTGGCGTCTTTAGAACTTATCAGCCGTTACTCAGGTGCGGCGCCGGAACTGGCGCCATTACACCAACTGGGCACCACCCAATGGGAAAAAGCCCGCCGTCGTGCTGCCGAAAAAGCCCGTGACGTCGCCGCCGAGCTGTTGGATATTTACGCCAAACGTGCTGCCAATAAAAAACAACCGATGCTGGCGCCCGATGATCAATATGCGGCGTTTAGTGGCGCATTCCCCTTTGAAACCACACCCGATCAGCAAGATGCCATTGATGCAGTGATTACCGATATGCAATCCGATACGCCGATGGACCGGCTGGTCTGTGGTGATGTTGGTTTTGGTAAAACGGAAGTCGCGATGCGCGCCGCATTTCTGGCCGTACAATCCGGCAAACAGGTGCTGGTATTAGTACCGACTACCCTACTCGCCCAGCAACATTACGAAAATTTCAAAGACCGCTTTGCCGACTGGCCGGTCAAAGTCGAAGTTTTATCGCGGTTCCGTAGTAAAAAACAGCTGGATACTGTCAAGTCGGCAATCACTGACGGCACGGCCGATATCATTATTGGTACGCATAAACTACTACAGCAAGATATTCAACCGAAACGGCTAGGCCTGTTTGTACTCGATGAAGAGCACCGTTTTGGGGTCACCCAAAAAGAGCAGTTGAAAAAATACCGTACTCATATTGATGTGCTGACGCTGACTGCTACGCCTATTCCACGCACATTGAATATGTCGATTTCAGGTATCCGCGATTTGTCGATTATCGCCACCGCACCGGCACGGCGTTTAGCCATTAAAACCTTTGTCTTGCAGTGGGATGCCGAAAAGGTCCGCGAAGGCATGCTCCGTGAAATTAAACGCGGCGGTCAGGTTTATTATCTGCATAACAAGGTTGAAGATATTGATCGCGTCGCACGCGAACTTGAAAGCCTGATACCAGAAGCACGGATTGCCATTGCCCATGGCCAGATGCGCGAACGCGAACTGGAACAGGTGATGCTCGATTTTTATCACCAGCGTTTTAATGTGCTGGTCTGCACCACCATTATCGAAACCGGTATCGACGTGCCCTCAGCTAATACTATCTTTATCGATCGCGCCGACAAATTGGGTCTGGCGCAGTTGTATCAAATCCGTGGCCGGGTGGGTCGCAGTCATCACCGGGCATATGCCTATTTAATTACGCCGCCGCAAAATGCCATGACAGCAGATGCTATTAAACGTCTGGAAGCGATTGAATCTATTGAAGATCTCGGTGCCGGCTTTACATTGGCCACACACGATATGGAAATTCGCGGTGCCGGTGAATTACTCGGTGACGAACAAAGCGGCCAGATGCAGGAAATCGGTTTTGGTCTTTATAACGAACTACTGGAACGCGCCGTCAAAGCGTTGAAATCCGGTCAAACGCCATCCATCGACAGCATCGATCGGCATATGGTGGAAATTGATCTGCATGTACCCGCCTTGATCCCAGCGGATTACTTACCGGATGTGCATAATCGCCTGGTACTTTATAAACGAATTGCTGCCGCCGCCGATAAAGAAACCTTGCATGAATTGCAGGTCGAAATGGTCGATCGTTTTGGTCTGTTACCGGAACAGGTTAAGACCTTGTTTGCCGTGCATGAGATGCGCCTGAAAGCCAAAGCCATCGGCATTCGTAAGATTGATGTTTATGATCAGGGCGGCCGTCTGATTTTTGACCAGCAGCCAAATATCGAGCCCATCAAGATCATTGAGTTAATCCAGAAACAACCGGCACGTTTCAAACTCGATGGTCAGGATAAACTGAAATTTACCGGCGACATGCCGGATGCGGACAGCCGTATTCTGGCGCTGGATAACCTGCTCGAAAATCTGTTGCAGCCCGCCGCTTGATGGAAGATCGTAATTTTGACGATTTGGCTGAGCGGTTCAGTGATCGGATTTACAACACCGAAAAAGGTCGGCTGCGACTGGAAATCCTTCAGGAAGATTTAGCTGAATTAACATATGGTCAGCAACTGAATGTCTGGGATGCCGGCTGCGGGCTGGGTCAAATCAGTTTGTGGCTGGCGCAACAAGGCCATCAATTAACGTTATGTGATATTTCCAAAAAGCTGCTCAGTCAGGCACAGTCTCATTTTGCTGCTGCTGGCATAACAGCAGATTTTCATCATAAAGCTGCACAACAACTGGCAATCGAACTACCGGAATATG
>DASSWO010000155.1:0-2552 GCA_035704795.1 Methylophaga sp.
GCAAATGCGGGCCACGGCATAAATCCATAAACTCGCCCTGGCGATAAAGCGACAGGATTTCGTCTTTAGGAATATCTTCAATGATTTTGGCTTTGTACTCTTCGCCCATTTCGCGAAAGATAGCAATTGCCGCATCACGGGGCACTTCTTCACGAACGACTTCGAGATCTTGCTTAACCAGCTCTTCCATCCGTTGTTCGATCTTTTCTAAATCTTCAGGTGTAAAGCCTTTAGGGTAAGAAAAGTCGTAGTAAAAGCCGTCGTCAATAACCGGACCGATTGTTACCTGTGCATCCGGATAAAGTTGTTTAACCGCTTGCGCCATCAAATGTGAGGTGGAGTGGCGAATAATGTCCAGTCCCTCTTCATCACGTTCGGTGATGATGGCAACATTCGCATCATTATCAACGACATGATTGGTATCAACCAGCTTGCCATTGACCTTGCCAGCTAATGCGGCGCGGGCTAAGCCGGCCCCAATATCATTGGCAATATCAAAAATACTGACAGGGTGATCAAATTGACGCTGGCTGCCGTCGGGAAGTGTGATTGCAATCATCAATAATCCTTGGTTGTGGCCGATACGAAGGGCCTGGGCCTTGGCAGTTGCATAAAACTGTTTGCTATGGCGAAGGATTATGGTTTCACAGGGGATTTTTTGAGGAAGTGGCGTAGTTGTTCATACGCCCGACCGATGAAAATTTCCTGTGGAAGCAGAAAACCAGCCAGACCGAGCAGGTTTATGGAACTGTCGAGGCATAAACCAAAAAAGCGCCGAAGCGCTTAAAATTTTGGTAGGCACGAGTGGATTCGAACCACCGACCCCCACCATGTCAAGGTGGTGCTCTAACCAACTGAGCTACGTGCCTGCTGTGAAAGCGCGAAATTATACGCAGTCAGGTCGATAATGCAAGCATTTAAACGGCGACCGGACCCAATGCAACTTTGCGAACATGCTCCAGTTCATCACGCAATTTGGCGGCTTCTTCAAACTCCAGGTTTTGCGCGTGTTTATACATGGCATTTTCAATTTGCTGAATCCGTTTGGCCAGCTGCTGAGGACTTAGCCTCGCATATTCGGCCTGCTCTTCAGCGACTTGCTTGAGATGCTGACGCGCTTCATTACTGGCTTTGACATCATCCATACCACCACGGATAGATTTGATAATGCCCACTGGGGTGATGCCATGTTCCAGATTATGAGCAACTTGTTTTTCACGCCGACGCTCCGTTTCCTCGATGGCACGCTGCATTGAGCCGGTGATTTGATCGGCATAAAGAATGGCTCGACCATTCAAGTTCCGTGCTGCCCGGCCAATGGTCTGAATCAAAGAACGGTCACTGCGTAAAAAGCCTTCTTTATCCGCATCGAGAATGGCCACCAAAGATACTTCAGGAATATCTAAACCTTCTCGTAATAAGTTGATACCCACCAGCACATCAAATTCACCGAGGCGTAAATCACGGAGAATTTCTACCCGCTCAACAGTATCGATATCCGAATGTAAATATCGGACTTTGACATTATGCTCACGCAAATAATCGGTCAGATCTTCCGACATACGTTTGGTTAATGTTGTTACCAGCACCCGCTCATTGACCGCGGTGCGCTTTTTAATTTCGGATAATAAATCGTCAACCTGGGTGCCGACTGGCCGGATTTCCACTTCCGGATCTACCAGTCCCGTCGGCCGCACAACTTGCTCAACGATATTACCGGCATTGGCGGCTTCATACTTACCCGGCGTCGCTGAGACAAAGATGGTTTGTGGCGCTTGCTTTTCCCACTCTTCAAACATCATCGGCCGGTTATCCAGCGCTGATGGCAGCCGGAAACCATAATCCACCAAGGTTTGTTTACGAGAGCGATCGCCTTTATACATGGCGCCAATCTGCGGGATCATCACATGACTTTCGTCAATAATCAGAATTGCATCGTCGGGTAAATAATCAAACAAAGTCGGCGGCGCAGCGCCGGCTTCACGTCCGGACAGGTGCCTGGAATAGTTTTCGATACCGTTGCAATAGCCGAGCTCCAGTAACATTTCCAGGTCATAGCGGGTGCGCTGTTCGAGGCGCTGTGCTTCAACCAATTTGTTTTGATCAGTCAGCTCTTTCAGCCGGTCAGCCATTTCGATTTTAATGGCATCAATGGCTTTTAAGAGATTTTCGCGTGGTGTCACATAATGCGTTTTCGGGTAAATGGTGATGCGGTTGAGGCGCTGCAAAATTTCACCGGTCAACGGATCGAAATAGCTGATTTGCTCGACTTCATCATCAAACAGCTCAATTCGCACCGCATCACGTTCTGATTCCGCCGGGAAAATATCAATAACTTCACCGCGCACCCGATAGGTACCACGCGATAATTCAATATCATTACGGGTGTATTGCAATTCAGCTAACCGGCGCAACACATCGCGCTGGTTAATAACATCGCCCTGCACCAGATGCAGGACCATCGACAAATAAGCGTCTTTTTCACCCAGGCCGTAGATGCATGACACGCTGGAGACGATAATCGCATCACGGCGCTCCAGCATGGCTTTGGT
>DASSWO010000137.1:0-5056 GCA_035704795.1 Methylophaga sp.
TGGGGGGGTATGAATTTAGTTGTTTTTGTGGCGTACAGCGTACAGAAGATCATCCGCGGCGGCCGGTAGGCTACAAACCTTTGGATAATTTCTGGCGTAAACGCGGCTATGAAAAACATCCAGAGCTGCAGACTACCTTTAGCTGGAAAGAAATTGGCGAAGATCACGAATCACCCAAGCCAATGACCTTCTGGATGAAATCACTGTAAAGACCGGTTTAATCAGTAAAGCTTCGTTGCTGGATTGTTATCTGCGGGGCAATGACTTTTTTTGTTATCTGCAATTATGGATTTCGCGTGAGCAGTGTCAGCGGATTGGGTTGATAAAAGCCAAGCCCACAAAGCGTCATCCCTGCACAGGCAAGGATCCAGTCGACCCAAACCGACCATGTACCACACAATGTCATCCCCGCGCAGGCGGGAGGCCAAGAGTGGTCAAAGATATACGACCGTAACGAGCTGATGTCATCCCGGTGCAGGCGGTGGCCTCAGTGCTATATAACCGATTGTTCAGAAAAAAGAATTAGTCATCCCCGCGCAGGCGGGGATCCAGTCCGTACAAGCCGGCTATGCCAGCTTGAGTATTTTGGATTTATAGATGAGCAAAGTAAAAGTCGCTGCGGCGCAATACGATATTGGTTTTTTCCACCAGTGGTCAGATTTTGCCGATAAGTTAACGCAATGGGTTCAAGAAGCTGCTGAGGTTAAAGCCAAACTATTGGTGTTTCCGGAATACGGCAGTATGGAACTGGCTTCATTGTTTGGTGAAACAGTTTATAAAGATCTCGGTAAACAATTGCATGCGATGCAGGATGTCTATGCGCAGTGGCAGGATCTGCATCTGCAGTTGGCTAAACAATACGATGTCATGATGCTGGCCAGTACCTTTCCGGTAATGCAGGACAATGGCACTTTTCGCAATCGTGCCAATCTCTATGCGCCGGACGGTTTGGTCGGTTATCAGGACAAACTGATCATGACCCGTTTTGAAAACGAGCAATGGTTAATTCATCCCGGCGAAGATATTAAAGTGCTGGAAACCGATATCGGCAAAATCGGTATCAATGTTTGCTATGACAGCGAATTTCCGATGATTGCCTATCAGCAGGTCAAAGCCGGCGCAGATTTGATTCTGGCGCCAAGCTGTACTGATACTGAAGCCGGTTTTTATAGAGTACGTATTGGCTGTCAGGCGCGGGCGCTGGAAAATCAATGTTATGTGGTGCAATCACCGACCTTTGGTAAAGCCGCATGGTCGGAAGCCGTGGATGTCAATACTGGTCGGGCCAGCATTTATACCCCGGTCGATTATGGGTTTCCGGAAAACGGTATTTTGGTGGAAGGCATCGGTGATAAACCGGGTTGGGTCTACGCCGATCTGGATTTGGCAGAAATTGCCCGCGTTCGGCAGCAAGGTCAGGTATTTAATTACCGCGACTGGCCCAAACAAAACAGCCTTAATCCACCGAAATAATTCTCTCAACACCGCATTTTTGCGGTGTTTTTTTGTCTGAGTGCTTGATACCCCTACAAGCCTTGTGGATGCAGGCTTTTGTGGCAGCGCGTAAAATAGACAACATTAAAATTATTGGTTTTTTTCAGGAGCTCGCATGACCAACCCCGCGCAAATTGAACAATTGCTTCAGGACTTTATTGACCCGTCGACGCAAATGTCGCTGGCCGACAGTAAGGCCACCATTAAAGTTGATGGCGAAAAAGTCACGGTGACGCTGGGTTATCCCTGTAAAGGTTATCAGGCAGAGCTGGAAAAATTGCTGACCACGTTACTGGCAGATAATGGCATCAAGGCTGAGGTCAGTGTTGGCTTTAAAATCATTAAACATAAAGTCCAGCAAGGTGTACCGGCACTGGAAAATGTCAAAAACATTATCGCTGTGGCCTCCGGTAAAGGCGGCGTGGGTAAATCCACCACTTCAGTTAATCTGGCATTAGCGTTGGCAGCAGAGGGTGCTACGGTTGGTATCCTGGATGCCGATATTTATGGCCCCAGCCAACCTCGCATGCTTGGTACGACGCAGCGTCCGGAATCAGAAGATGGTAAATCGATTGAACCAATTGAAAGTTACGGCATTCAGAGTATGTCGATTGGTTATCTGATTGATGAAGAAGAGCCGATGATTTGGCGTGGCCCGATGGTCACCCAGGCTTTGCAACAAATGCTTGGTGATACCAACTGGAAATCATTGGATTATCTGGTAATCGATTTACCACCCGGTACTGGTGATATACAGCTGACTTTATCGCAAAAAGTGCCGGTCAGCGGCGCGGTCATAGTCACAACGCCTCAGGATATCTCGCTGTTAGATGCCCGTAAAGCACTGAAAATGTTTGAAAAAGTGAAAGTGCCGGTATTGGGTGTGGTAGAAAATATGAGCACCCATATTTGCAGTCAATGTGGTCACGAAGAGCATATTTTTGGCGCCGGTGGCGGTCAGTCTATGGCCGATCAATATGGCGTCAATATGTTGGGTAGTCTGCCACTGGATATTCATATTCGTGAAGATGCCGACAACGGTCAGCCGACCGTGGTTAAAGATCCGGATGGCGATATCGCTATGGCTTACCGGACCATTGCCCGCCGAATTGCCGCTAATTTAGCCAAACAAGGTAAAGATTATGCGTCGGCGTTTCCGAATATTGTGATCAAGAATGATTGACAGCTATGATGGACGTTTTTTGCGCAAGGCTTTGTGACCGTTTATGAGTATTAAGTCAGACAAGTGGATCCGCCGGATGGCGGAGCAGGGCATGATTACGCCATTTGAACCAGGTCAGGTTCGTGAGCGCGAAGGCAATCGGATCATTTCTTACGGCACATCGAGCTACGGCTATGATGTACGTTGTTCGAACGAGTTTAAGATTTTTACCAATATCAATTCAGCGATTGTCGATCCGAAAAACTTTGATGACAACAGCTTTATTGATGTCACTTCCGATGTCTGCATTATTCCGCCTAACTCGTTTGCGCTGGCGCGGACCGTGGAAACCTTTCGCATCCCGCGCAATGTATTAACCATTTGCCTCGGTAAATCGACTTATGCCCGCTGTGGCATTATCGTCAATGTCACGCCGCTGGAACCCGAATGGGAAGGTCAGGTGACATTGGAATTTTCCAACACCACGACTTTACCGGCAAAAATATACGCCCATGAAGGCGTCGCACAAATGCTGTTTTTTGAATCTGACGAAGTTTGTGAAACGTCTTATGCAGACCGTGGGGGTAAATATCAGGGTCAGCTGGGCGTGACCTTACCAAGATCGTAAGCTTAAGCATGATGCAAACACGGGGGCTAACGTCAATATTTGTGACCAGCCTTGTGTGTTTGCTTTCAGCGTGTGAATCCGCAACATCTGAGACGTCACAGTGGTGGCATAGCGAAGGCAGTTATGCCGCTGCATTTTCGGAAAACGGCCAATATTTGCTGTCAGCAAGTACCAGTGCGCCGGCCAGGCTTTGGGATTTAAACACTAATACCCTTAAATATGACTGGCAGAATAATGCCGCGAATGACGGCAGCAGTCAGGCAGTCGCTTTTGCCGATAATGCCGAGCGGGCAGCGACGGTTGAATACGATACGGTACTGGTTTGGGATGTCGTAACAGGCGAACCGCTGTATCGGCTGACTTTGCCGATGCGCGTGAAAGCTGTGGATTTATCGCCGGATGGTCGTTTTGTGTTGCTGGCACTGGCTGATCGTAGCGCTGTATATTTTAATCTTGCGGAAAATCGCGTACAGCAACGTTTTGTCCATGATGGTAGTCCGATCAATTCTCCAGTCAATCAGCCGATTAATTCAGTAAAGATTTCACCCGATGGTACGATGGCGCTGACCGGTGGCGATGATTTTATGGCGCGTTTATGGGATATCGAAACTGGCGAGCAAATCCACAGCTGGCCTCATGATAACCGTGTAAATCTGGTTGCGTTCGAACCGCAGGGACGATTTGTTGTGACGGCTGGCGATAGCGATCAAACACATTTATGGGCCTTGCCTGATGGCGATTTGCAGGCCAGTTTGCGCAGCTCACCGTGGCCTGAGCAATGGCCACTGCCTGATTTTCCGATTTTTGATTACACCACCACAGCGATAAATTTCTCGGAAGACGGTACGCTGTTAGTAACGGGCCACAGTAATGAGCGAGTATGTTTGTGGCAACTACCGGATGGGCAAAAACAACGTTGCTGGAAAGTTGCAAGACAGAATCAGCTTAGTGCCGGCATTGTTATTCAGGCGGTTAGCTTTTACGACAACGATAACAGCGTGCTGGCAATTGGCGGTGATGGTGTTGCCCAAAGCTGGCAATGGCGGTGATAACCATGCATAAATTGGTTTTTTTTGTTCCGGAAACACACAAAGAACGTGTCAAACAAGCAGTATTTGACGCCGGTGCCGGCCGGTTTGAGGATTATGATTGCTGCAGCTGGGAAACGCTGGGGAACGGCCAATTCCGACCTTTAGAAGGCAGTCAGCCGTTTATTGGTGAGCAGGACAAAATTGAACAAGTCAGTGAATACCGTGTCGAAGTCATTTGTGCCGATGATCAGCTGAAAACAATTATTACCGCATTGCTGCTGGCACACCCCTACGAAACGCCTGCCTACGAATGTTGGCCGGTAAAAACGCTTGAGGATATGTAATACATGAACGCACCATTAGTGCCACAAACCATTCGCCTGTCTGACTATCAGCCACCTGCTTATCTGGTGGATTCAGTCGCGCTGCATTTCGCGTTGGATCCGGCAAAAACCATTGTCACCAGCAAGCTGCAGATCCGGCGTAATCCAGAGGGCAGTGGTGGCGAACTGAAACTTGATGGTGAACAATTACAGCTACTCGATATTAAGCTTGACGGTAAAACACTGGCAGCCAACGAATTTCAGCGCAGTGACAGTCAATTAATGATCCCCAATGTACCGGAAGCGTTCAGTTTAGAAATCACCACGGAAATCCATCCGGATCAAAACACGGCGCTTGAAGGGCTGTATCACTCCGGGGCAATTCTCTGCACACAGTGTGAGGCCGAAGGTTTCCGCC
>DASSWO010000171.1:0-5748 GCA_035704795.1 Methylophaga sp.
CCACCGCCATACCGACTGTGAGTACGATACCGGCGATACCGGGCATGGTTAACGTTGCTTGCAACATTGATAACAAGGCCACCAGCAAGACCAGATTCACGGCCAGCGCTAAATTGGCGACTAAACCAAACAACCGATACCATACCGCCATAAAGACCAGTACTAACCCCAGACCAATCATCACTGATTTAAAACCTTGATTGATATTTTCCTGCCCCATGCTCGGGCCGACGGTGCGCTCTTCAACGATTTCAATGGGCGCAGCCAACGCACCTGCACGCAATAACAAAGATAAGTCACGGGCTTCTGTCGTGCTGTCCAGACCGGTTATCTGGAATTTTTTACCTAACTGATCACGAATGGTGGCAACACTGATAATTTCCGGATACAGCTTACGTACCCGAACCTCTTCGCCATCGACCATTTCGGTTTCAGATTTGGATTCAATAAACACTACAGCCATTGGATTACCAATATTGTCACCGGTAATATTGCTGAAAATCCGTGCGCCCTCGCCATCCAATGTCACTGAAACAGCCGGTGAGCCGGTTTGTCCATCCAGTGTAGACGCAGCGTTAATGACATGCTCACCGGTCAGCATCACTCGTTTGTTGAGCAAATACGGCGTACCATCACGGTGATAAAACAATTCAGAATTTGCCGGTACCCGACCATTAACAGCATCTCGGGCATCATTCTGGAAATCAACTAAACGAAATTCCAGAGTGGCCGTCGCACCCAGGATTTTCTTAGCTTGTGCCGTATCCTGAACACCCGGTAACTGCACAACAATCCGGCTTTGACCTTGTTGTTGCACAGTCGGCTCTGCCACACCCAGTTCATTAATACGATTTCTTAATGTGGTGATGTTTTGTTGTAATGCCAGGTTTTGCGTTTCTTTAAGCGATGCTTCAGTCATCGTTAATTGCAACGTTGGCTTTTCAGCATTTTCATCGACGACGACATTAACATCTGGATATTCACTACTGATTAACTCTAAGGCCTTATCACGCTCATCAGCATCGCGAAACCCCAGATAAAGGGTGTTACCTTCAACCTCAACACGTGAATAACGAATCACCGCTTCGCGAAGCAATAAGCGAACATCATTAGCAATTCCGGTCAACGCTTGCTTTTGCACCGCGTTCATATCCACTTCCATCAGAAAGTGAACACCACCGCGTAAGTCCAGACCGAGATTCATCGGCTCAGCACCGATTCCCAGCAGCCATTTTGGCGTGGTTGGCGCCAGATTCAAAGCAACAATATAATCTTCATCTGCCAACTCACTGGCAATGAGTTCGCGGGCTTTTAACTGACTTTCAGCATCGGTGAAACGCACTAGCAGCCGGTTATCATCCAGCGTCAACCCCTTATATTCAATACCCGCATCTTTGAGTTGCTGTTCGATATTGTTAGCCAGCGTGGTATCAATACTGCCCAGCCTGCCGGCAGATATTTGCACGGCCGGATCTTCACCATATAAATTTGGCATGGCATATAAAATCGCCGTCAGAATGACTGCTAAAAGCAGCAGGTTTTTCCACAGGGGATATCGGTTCATTGGTTTATCCAGGTTGTCTCACCGCCTGTCAGACAGGCGATGTCAGTCAATGGTTTATAACTTTTTAATCGTGCCCTTTGGCAATACAGAGCTGATAGCTTCGCGACGCACTTTAACATCGACATTGTCGGCGATTTGTACGGTGATGGCATTGTCATTGATTTCCAGAATCTTGCCCATCAGCCCACCATCAGTTACCACTTCGTCGCCTTTGGCCAACGCTGACTGCATGTTACGGTGGGCTTTAGCGCGTTTTTGTTGAGGGCGGATCAACATTACATAAAACAGCACCAGCAAAATAATTGGAAATGCAAAATCCAACAGACCTGGCCCCTGTGCCGCAGCTGTGGTTTCAGCAAATGCCGGTGAAATCAGAAAATCCATAGTTCATCCTCAGTCAAGTCGTTAAAAGATAGCGATTATGCCACAACCGGTCGCTGCGTTGATAGCGCACCACTCATTCAGCCGATTGACCACGCAACGCGTAAAACTCCTGCCGAAAAGCCTGTAATTGGCCTTTTTCTATGGCACCGCGAATACCGCGCATCAGCGTTTGGTAATAATGCAGGTTATGTATGGTGTTGAGTCGCGGACCGAGCATTTCGCCGGTACGATCTAAATGATGCAAATACGCGCGGCTGTAATTACGGCAGGTATAACAATCACAGTAGGGATCCAGCGGCCCGGTATCGGTTTTGAAGCGGCTGTTACGGATCTTGATAACCCCCTCATGGACAAATAAATGGCCATTACGGGCATTACGGGTCGGCATCACACAATCAAACATATCAACGCCTAGACTCGCCGCTTCCATTAAATCTTCAGGCCGGCCAACCCCCATCAGATAACGCGGTTTGTCGATCGGCATTTTGTCGCTCAAATGATTCAGAATGCGCAGCATATCTTCTTTGGGTTCGCCCACTGACAAACCGCCAATGGCATAACCATCAAAACCAATGTCAGTCAGTCCTGCCAGCGATTCATCACGCAAATGCTCATGCATACCGCCCTGGACAATACCAAATAAGGCTGATGGATTATCACCATGCGCGGCTTTACTACGTTTGGCCCAGCGCAACGATAAACGCATTGATTCAGCTGCAGTATGCACATCAGCGGGATATGGCGTACATTCATCAAAAATCATTACAATATCGCTGCCAAGCGCACGCTGCACCGCCATCGATTCTTCCGGGCCCATAAAGACTTTGTCACCGGATACCGGCGAACGGAAATGCACACCTTGCTCAGTGATCTTGCGTAAGTCGCCAAGGCTAAATACCTGAAAACCACCAGAGTCGGTCAAAATCGGCCCATTCCAACGCATAAAATCATGCAAATCACCATGACGGCTGATAATGTCTGTTCCCGGACGCAGCATCAGATGAAAGGTATTGCCTAATACAATTTCAGCACCCGTCGCCGTCACCTCTTCCGGCGTCATTGATTTAACCGAACCATAGGTACCGACCGGCATAAATGCCGGCGTTTCAACACTACCACGGGCAAATTGCAAACGGCCGCGCCGGGCTAAACCGTCTTGCGCCAGATGTTCAAATTTCATGCAAACCACTCTGAAAAAATTGCCGCACAGCATAGCATTTTCGCGATTTTTAGCGGTAAATTCCGCGTTTTGCTACTTAATCCGGTAGGATCTGTCGGCATATTAATAGCGAGCGCCGTTATGTCTGATCCAAAAATTATCGTTGCCTTAGACTATCCAGATGCTAAGCCAGCCTTGCAGCTGGCCGATCAACTGGATCCACACCAGTGTCGGCTGAAAGTCGGTAAAGAGCTGTTTACCCGTAGTGGCCCGGATGTGGTCAAGGCATTACAACAACGCGGGTTTCAGATATTTCTGGATCTGAAATATCACGATATTCCGCATACGGTTGCCAAAGCCTGCACGGCCGCTGCCGATCTCGGCGTCTGGATGGTTAACGTGCACACTTTAGGCGGCAGTGCCATGATGCGCGCTGCCCGTGAAGCACTCGGTGATCGTGCTGATGCGCCGCTACTGATTGGTGTCACGTTATTGACCAGCATGGATCAACATACCTTTACTGAAATTGGCCTTGGCGGCAGTATTGAATCAACGGTATTAAAGCTGGCACACATGGCGGCGGATAGCGGAATGGATGGCGTAGTCTGCTCTGCGCAGGAAGCGCCTGAATTACGGATGCAACTGGGCGATTCTTTTCAGTTAGTAACACCGGGTATTCGTCCTGCTGGTAGCGCCGCGGATGATCAACATCGCACCATGACACCGGCAGCAGCCTTGCAGGCAGGCAGCCATTATTTAGTGATTGGCCGGCCGATAACCCAGGCGGCTGATCCGTTGGCTGCCTTAACTGCCATTAATCAAAGTTTACAGGTTTAAAGCGCCCATAAAAAAGCCCGCCGAGCGGGCTTTTTAGCTTAAATCTCCGGCAGTTAAATCTTGAATTTGCCGGAAGCATCCTGCAATTGCGCGGACAAACCACTCAAGGTATCGACAGCTGCTGATGTTGCCTGCGCACCTTCGGCAGTGTGATCGGCGATCTGACTGATCTCAACAATACCGCGATTGATATCTTCAGCGACAGAGGATTGCTCATTGGCAGCGGTGGAAATCTGCGCGCTCATCTCATCCATCGTGCTGATCATCGCGGTAATGGTATCCAGCGCCGAACCAGCACTTTCTGCCATTTCTACACTGTTGCGGGCTTTTTCACGACTATCGTTCATTACCTTAACAGCTTCACGGGCACCAATTTGCAGGCGACCGATCATTTCTTCAATTTCATGGGTCGAAGACTGGGTACGTGATGCCAAAGTACGGACTTCATCGGCGACCACAGCAAAACCACGACCATGCTCACCGGCACGTGCGGCTTCGATTGCCGCGTTCAAGGCCAGCAGATTGGTTTGCTCGGTAATACCGCGAATAACGTCGATAATGGCGCCAATATTATTGATATCCGCTTCCAGACTACTGATAGTTTGTGCGGCTTTTTCAACTTCTCCCGCCAGCGAGTCAATAGATTGCATGGTTTGCAGGACAACTTTTTTGCCTGCTTTGGCTTCATTATCAGCATTGCGAGCTGCATCAGCGGCATTGGAAGCGGTGCGGGCAACTTCCTGAACAGAAGCGGTCATTTCATTCATGGCTGTCGCCACCTGATCTGTTTCTGCCTGTTGTTTTAGTACACCATTAACTGTTTCTTTACTGATAACGGCCATGTTCTGTGTGGCGGTATTTAATTGGTCGACACCGCTGGTCAGGGTATGCACCAGATTGGCAACATTTTTACGGGCACTGTCGAGCTCAAACGCCATCCAGCTAAAATCACTGCGACCAGAAATAACGATTTTTTGGGTCAAATCGCCTTTTTTAATGTTTTGAATGCCGGTCACCAACGTGGTAGCTCGCGAGTCACCAAAGCGGCCAATGACATGAGCCAGATACATGACAATGACACTGGCAATAACAATATAGCCGGCCATTATTTGCCATTGCGTCGCGCTGGCTAACTGCGCCGACTGGACATACCAGCACAATAAAGCAAACAGTAAAAAGCCAGTAATGCCGAGACCGGCAACAAGATACATGCGTTTTCGCAGGGAATAATTTTCTAATTTAAACACGGCCGTCTCTCCAAATATGGCTGCTGCATATTATATTGTTTTTTTATGCGTACAAACTGACGCCAGTTGACTGGTCATTAACCTGTGTGGGCATCCCCGTAATCAGTTCATCTTCTGTATCGTCCAATGCCACTGATACTTTAGCTAAATGAGCATTTCCCGTGCTGGTTTCGTCTTCAGACGCCTGCTGTCCGGAATGATCCTGCTGACCCACTTCACTATGCGTCAGTGATAAACCATTTTCCGCCAAACTTTCTCTCAGTCTCGGCATGGCTTGTTCCAATGCTTCACGGGTCGCAGCATTTTGTGCGAGGAAAGTCACGCTGGCCTGATCATTATTGATGTTTAAACGCACATCGACTGACCCTAAATGAGCTGGGTTTAAACGCAATTCAGCTTGCTGAACACCTTCACGGGCCATCCACACCACCCGGCTACTGACCACACGTGACCAGGCAGCACTATTCAGCTGCGGTTGCACATCCATGGCTATTTGCGGCGCACCGGCAGCACTGCTTTGCCCTGGCGTGCTGGAGGCGGGTGTTAACGCCGTGATC
>DASSWO010000172.1:0-5054 GCA_035704795.1 Methylophaga sp.
TAATAGCGGCGGTAATATTCAACAATCAGTGACTGCGCATACTGCGGATAACTATTACTAAGGCTGACCGGACCAAATAAATAACGTACTTCCGGAAATTGTTTCAGATAAGCACCAATGCCATACCATAAATAATCCAGACTACGCTTGCCCCAGTATTTAGGGCTGACAAAACTGCGGCCCAGCTCAATGCCTTTAGCAAAATACGGCTGCATCGCTGACTGATAATCAAACAATTCTGCAGAATAAATCTGCCGGCCACTTTGCTGAATACGAGCCACTTCACCGATCCGATACGCACCGGCTATTTCCAGCTCCTGCTCATCCCACAAAATCAGATGCCGGTAATCACTATCGTATTGATCCAAATCGCGTCGCTTGCCAGTTCCCTCGCCGACCTGACGAAAGGTCATTTCCCGCAAACGGCCAATTTCCTGCATCACGGCTGAATCAGAACGGTAATCAAACAAATAGATCTTTTTCTGATCCGCCGTTTCACCGAGTAATAAAGCGTTTTTCAACTCTTGTTTAATTGCTCGTCGCTCTTGTGGATGGGCAATTGTCAGCTCTGTAGTGAACAGCGGCTTTTTGCCTTTGGCCAGACGATATAAATGCCGGCGCAGTAATTTAGCTTTTTCGGCTTTGACTAGGGGCAGTGCTTCAATTTGCTGATAAGGGATCGGCTCGCCGATGCAGACCTGAATGGTTTTGGAATTTTTATTAAACATCTCATGCGCCAACATCATTCCTGACAAGGGCTTGTAAACCATCGATGCGCTGTAAAACAGAGATGAGTTACGTGCCCCCACAAATACCGGCAGGATCGGTGCATTGGTTTTTTTGGCAAAATTTAAAAAGCCGCTGTTCCATTTGCCATCACGGACACCGCTGGGTCGGATACGAGAGACTTCACCGGCCGGAAATACGATGATCGCTTCATCACGATTCAGGCTATCGATAATGGTCGCAATACTGCTTTTGCGAGTGGTTTTGGTTAAGTTATCAACCGGCAGAAACAATGGTTTCAGTGCGGCAAAATTGAGTAACATATCGTTGGCAACAATTTTTACATCTCGGCGCACTTCGCCGACCATTTTCAACAGCGACAAACCATCCAGCGCACCAAGCGGATGATTGGCCACAATGACTACCCGACCGGTTGCCGGAATATTGTTACGGTGACGGTGAGAAATGCTGTAACTGAAATTAAAATAATCGAGCACTTCATCAATGAAGTCAAAACCCGTCAATTGCGAGTGTTGCTCGAGAAAACGGTTTACTTCCTGTTCATGCGTAATGCGACGCAAAAAGTTTAATGTCGACTTTTTAAACCAAGGTTTACTGTGTTCGAATTTTGGGAATTTTTGTTGAACGGCTTGTTCGATGTTCAGCATTGAAGCACTCTAAGCTATTTATTAAACAATAGCTTAGAGCAGCAATGTGACCGTTTGATAACGTTTTGATGACAGACCGATGACAGCGACTGCTGTCTATAATTGCTTAAGTTCAGGCAGCCTGTACGGGAATGGCGTGACGCATATGGGTGATATCATTATTTTCATCGAGATACACTAAGGTGGGTTTGAAGTTTTCAAGCTCATTGGCATCCAGCGCGGTGTAAGCACAAATAATGATCCGATCACCGGGCGAGGCTTTATGCGCAGCAGCGCCATTGACCGAAATAATATTAGATCCATCTTCAGCGCGGATAGCGTAGGTCACAAAACGTTCGCCATTGGCGACGTTATAAATATGAATTTGCTCATATTCACGGATACCGGCAGCAGCCAGCAATTTGCCGTCAATCGCACAGCTGCCTTCGTATTCCAACTCGGAATGCGTAACACAGGCGCGATGTAATTTGGCTTTTAACAAAGTCAGTTGCATGGCAAAAAATCTTTAATGAAGACCGCGTATTATCGCTTTTTACGGGCGCACAGACAAGTTGGCCGCAACATTATCGATGAGTCGAACATCATCCAGCCGCGCCGCGACCAGAATCCGTATTTTTTGATCTTGATGAACATCGGCCAGCAATAAGTCTTCTGCGCGGCGGATCTCCAGATAATCGACTGAAAATCCAGCTTTACTGAGCGCTTCAGTCGCCCCTTTAATCATGGCAGCAACATCCCGCTCACCTTGTTCCAACTGTCGTTTAATCACCGATAACTGTTGATTTAACAAGACGGCAACAGAGCGCTGCGTGTCGGTCAACCGCTGATTGCGTGAACTCATTGCCAAACCGTCTGATTCACGACAAGTTGGCGCTGCAACAATTTTTACCGGAAGGTTAAGATCTTGTACCAGCTTGCGGATCAACAGTAACTGCTGGTAATCCTTTTCACCGAAAACTGCCAGATCTGGTTGCACCATATTAAATAACTTACAAACTACGGTAGCAACGCCATCAAAATGGCCTGGCCGTTCCAGACCACACAATTTGTCATCCATACCCGGTACATGCACAAAGCTATGAAATTCCAGCCCGCTCGGATACATCAGCGCGTTATCCGGGGTGAATAGCAGATCACATCCAGCACTGGTCAGCTTTTGAATATCATTTTTCAGCGTGCGCGGATAATTGGTCAGATCCTTGAGATCATCAAACTGCAGCGGATTGACATAAATACTGACAATCACTTTATCGGCCAGCGTACGGGCTTTTTTTAACAGTGCTAAATGGCCATCATGCAAACTGCCCATGGTCGGTACAAAGGCGATGGTCTGATGTTGCTCCCGCCAGATTTTCAGCTGGGCGCGCAGACCGCTTAGACTGTCTTCAATTTGCATTAAAACTGCTGCTCGACCGTTGGAAATGTGCCTTGTTTAACGGCTTCAACATAAGCACTGATGGCAGACGGAATATGGCCATTATCAGCCAGAAAATCGTGACTAAAGCGTGGCCGTTTACCGGGCGTTAAACCAAGCATGTCGTATAACACCAGTACCTGACCATCACAGTCTTTACCCGCACCAATACCAATCACCGGAATGTTCAGTGATTGGCTAATTGTTGTGGCAAGCTCCGCTGGCACACATTCCAGGACCAACATATCGGCGCCGGCTTGTTCGAGTAATTTGGCATCTTGTACCATTTTTGCAGCAGCATCTGCTTCACGGCCCTGGACAAAATAGCCGCCCAACCGATGTACCGATTGCGGTAGTAAACCTAAATGCGCACAAACCGGAATACCCCGGGCGGTCAATGCTTTGATAATCGGCTCAAAATCAGCGCCACCTTCCAGTTTGACCATTTGCACGCCACCCTCAGCCATTAGCCGCGCGGCATTGCTGATCGCCTGATCGATATTGGCGTAACTCATAAACGGCAAATCGGCGATAACAAAGGCTTTTTCGCTACCACGCACCACGTTGCGGCTATGATAAACCATATCGTTCACCGTCACCGGCACCGTGCTTTCCTGGCCCTGAATCACCATACCCAGCGAGTCACCAACCAGAATCACTTCGACACCGGCTTGCTCAAGTACATGGGCAAAACTCGCATCATAAGCGGTCAGTACGGCGATTTTTTCGCCAGCCGCTTTCATTTTGCGCAGACTGCTAAGCGATAAACGGCTCATGCTTTGGCTTCTTTGACCGGCAATGGGTTGTAATATTGCCGGCCACTTTGCAGCGTGCAGATTTGATCCAATAACTGGTGATAATCGGCTTCACTATTGACCAGATCAATTTGCTCGGCATTAACAATCAACAGCGGCGACGCATCGTAATAATGAAAAAAATCGGCATAAGCATCAGCAAGCCGTTTTAAATAAGCATCTTCAACATGCTGCTCATAACTAATACCGCGCTGACTAATCCGTGTTTTCAAAACCGGCAGTGACGCTTGCAGATAAATCACCAAATCAGGCGATCGGTGATGCAGGGCTAAATTGTCATAAACCATGTTGTACAAAGCCAGCTCATCATCATCCAGGGAAATCTGGGCGAACAGGCGGTCTTTTTCCAGCATAAAATCGGCAACATGCAGGCTGGTAAATAAATCATCTTGTTGCAGTGTCTGCGCAAGCTTCACCCGCTGCATCAGAAAGCTAAGCTGGGTGGGCAATGCGGATTGTTTTGGGTGCAGGTAAAACTTTTCCAGAAACGGATTTTGCTCAGGCGCTTCCATCAATGTGTTGCCACCGAAACTATCCGCCAGCCGTTTGACCAGATGCGTTTTACCCACACCAATCGGCCCTTCGACAACAATGTAATTATGTGGCAAATTTCTCATAAGGGATGACTTTCCACTTGTTGTAATGCCCCCCGCGGGCATCGCGAGGCAATCGTTTGTAATTTGCCCTGCCCCGGAATCATGATATCGCCGGTTATTTCCAAAAGCGGATAAACAACAAAAGCCCGCTGCGTCAGTCCCGGATGTGGCACGCTCAGTCGTTCATCTTCTATCATTTGCTGGTCATAGAGCAAGATATCCAAATCCAAAGTACGCTCACCCCAATGCCGTTTCCGCTGCCGGCCATGTTTCTGTTCAATCGCTTGCAAAGCATCCAGCAGCTCATGCGCAGCTAATGTAGTATCCAGCAAGGCAACCGCGTTAATGTAATCCGGCTGATCCTGAGGTCCCATCGGCGGACTGGCATACAATGATGAGGTTTTCAGTAATTGTGTTGCCGGTAAAGACTGTAAATCGATTAACGCCGTCTTAATTTGCTCGGTCGGCGCTTCAAGATTACTGCCAAGGCCAATATATGCCAGCATCAATCTTCCTGTTTGGCAGCTGGGTTACGACGCCGGCGGCGACGTGGACGACGTTTTGGCTCGTTATCGATTTTACTTAAATCATTAACCATATTGGTTTGTTCGGTGGCTGAGGCCTGCTGGAATGTTGTCCACCAGTCCGTCACTTCCTGTAACGGCTCTCCCGCTTCAGCGCGCAAAGCCAGAAAATCATAGCCAGCACGAAATTTAGGATGCAGCAATAAAGCAAAAGTCCGTTTGCCCTGGCGACGCATCAGTCGCGGCTGTAAGGTCCAGATATCACGGGTGACCAGACTAAATCGTTTGGGGATCGCCACGGTTTGGATTTG
>DASSWO010000219.1:0-3835 GCA_035704795.1 Methylophaga sp.
AAATAGATAAAGTCTTTAACACGGTTATAAAACAGCGTCGCATCAAAACGGAACATACCTGAATGCCGGTCGACACCGATTTCAAAATTGGTGTAGGTTTCTTCATCCAGATCCGGATCACCAATTTCCAGCGTACCGGCAGCGGCATGGCTACCAAAGGCATATAACTGTTCAGCAGATGGTGCCCGTTGCGAACGGGTCACTGCTAAACGCAAATGGTGCATGGCATCCAAGTCGATGATCGACCCTGCTGATAAACTAAACGGCGTAAAGCTGCGATCCCCGAGATCCGCCGCTTGCTCCAGTTCCACGCCGTCTGGCAGTTCGATATGCCGTTCCTCATCCAGAACGGATGGATCGGAGTTAACATGATCGATACGGGCAGCAAATTCCAACCGGCCAAAATCGGTGGGCAGTTCTTCCAGCAAAAACACGCCCCATGATTGTGTTTTATTGGCACGCACATAGAAACCTTCATCACCATGTTCGTCTCCGCCATGGCCATGACCGGCGCCATCAGCCTGAAAATCACGATCATTAAATTGCAGGCCGAGAACGCCTTGCCATAAACCAATCGGTACATGCACCATTTCCAGACGCAGATCGGTTTCATCGTTTTCAAAGCTGGTTTCGGTTTCGCTTGCGACAAACTGACCATTATTCAGCTCGGTACCGATTTCCTGTTGATTGAACTCGGTATAGGCCATTTTCAGACGGGCAGATGTAAAACCGGGCAATGGATCATTAAATTCACTGCGAAAATCGACGCGATCATAATCCGCGCGGATCTGCTCTTGCTCTTCCTCGCCAATACCCAACGTCACTTCCGGAATGCCGTAATTGGTTCGCCAGCGGCTATACCCTAAACCTGCATGGCCCCAATCACCTTTATATAAACCGGTGACCGAAAAAGCATCGGTATCGGTCGCACTGTTTTGTAAGGTGTCTTTATCACCAACGGTCTGGCCCTTTTGTTGGTAACCATCAATATCAAAATCATGACTGCGGCGCAGACTATAATCCGTACGCAAAACAAAACTATCAGTGACCGGTAATTCCAGCCCTAAACGGCCAGTGCGTTCATCGCCATTAAAGCCATAACCCATTTCACCTTCAACGCGCGGTGCGTCGCCGAATTCTGGGTTGAAGCGATTGCTTTTAACATTGATAACGCCGCCCGCTGCGCCACTGCCATACAGCAGCGTTGCGGGGCCTCGGAACACTTCAATTTGTTCTGCGCGACTGGGATCGATAGCAATGGTGTGATCGCCACCTTCACCAGAGACATCGACGGTTTTCATACCATCTTCCAGAACTTGCACCCGCGACCCTTGCAGACCACGTACCACTGGCCGGCCAACGCCGGGGCCAAAGTCTGAATTCGCGACACCGGGCAGACCGTCAAGGGTTTCACCGAGTGTACCGGCACGTCTTTTATCAAGTTCTTCATCAGCCAGCACAGTGACCGGCAAAATTAATTCATCGGCACTGCGAGCGCCAAGTGGATCCGCAGTGACGATCAGGTCGGGAATTTTAACCGCATCGGCATCTTCAGCCATGGCAGCCAACGGCATCGCAGCCAGTGCTGCACCCAGCAGCGTGACCAATTTATTCGGGATAAACATATAAAAATCCTCATAACAGCATAGATCGCAGCCAGCAAAAATTGGTGCGATCCAAAAAAACAGAAATAATTGTTAGGGCGTTATGAGAAAACAGGTGGGCCGCGAATCAGTTGCGGCAGGTGACGGTTTTTAACCGCCAGATGGTGGTCGGCAACAGCGACAATGTGCACCAGAATAGCGGTGCTTGAAACCAGCAACGGCGGATTGGCATTAACTACCGGCGTGTGTTTGATGATTTCCAGCCGCTCACACTGGGCATCAGCGGTATGGAATGGATGCGCCGTGTCATGCCAAATGGCAAAGCTCTGCAATAACAGCACCAGGGCTGCCAGCAGATAAAGCCATTTAAAATGATGACGACTGTTTTGCATGATTAGCTGAGTAAATTAACCAGTAATTGTTCGTAAATGGCCGACAGTATATCCAGATCGGCAACCGAAACGCACTCATCAATCTGATGAATGGTGGCATTAAGCGGACCCAGTTCAATCACCTGTGCGCCCGTTGGCGCAATAAAGCGGCCATCTGAGGTACCACCGGAAGTCGATAATTCGGTGTTATAACCGGTGACTGTTTTGACCGCTTGTTGCACAGCTTCCAGCAATTTACCACCGGCGGTACGAAAGGGCTGGCCCGATAATACCCAGTCAAGTTGATAGCTGATGCCATGCTTATCAAGGATGGCTTCGACCCGTTGTTGTAATTGCTTATCCGTTACTTCCGTGGAATAACGAAAGTTAAAAATCATGTCAACGCTGCCGGGAATAATATTGGTGGCACCGGTGCCGCTGTTGAGATTGGATACCTGAAAACTGGTCGGCGGAAAATCATCATTGCCGTTATCCCAGACTTCAGCGCAAAGTTCTGTCAAAGCCGGTGCCAGGCGGTGCAGGGGGTTATCGGCTAAATGCGGATAAGCAATGTGACCTTGTTTTCCTTTGACGGTCAGATAACCATTGAGCGATCCTCGCCGGCCATTTTTAACAACATCAGCGACTTTATCGCTGCTGGTGGGTTCTCCCACCAGACACCAGTCAATGTGTTCCTGACGGGCTTGCAAGGTATCAATTACCCGGAGAGTCCCATCAGTTGCCGGGCCTTCTTCATCACTGGTCAGCAAAAAGGCAATACTGCCCTGATGCTCGGGAAAACGTTCGATAAAACGTTCACAGGCGGTGACCATGGCAGCAATACTGCCTTTCATATCGGCAGCGCCGCGACCATGTAACATGCCATCAATAATATCGGCAGCAAACGGGTCATGTGTCCATTTATCTAACGGACCTGTAGGCACCACATCGGTATGGCCGGCAAAGACAAATAACGGCCCCTGATGACCACGGCGCAGCCAGAGATTGTCGACTTCACCAAAGCGTAGATGCTCGGCATTAAAGCCTTTATCGGCAAGCCGTTTGGCCAGCAGCAGCTGACATTGCTGATCATTCGGCGTTACGCTATTGCGGCGAATTAATTCGCGGGTCAGTTCAATGGTTGATGTTAGTTCACTGGCCATAACGATCTTGGTATTCCTGTTCATTAAAGCCAACATGACAGCCATCAGCATCACACACTACCGGCCGTTTAATCAGCGTTGGATTGTCCAGCATCAAATCGATGGCTGTGCTCTCATCCAGCATTTCTTTACGCGGATCTTCAAGCTTGCGCCAGGTGGTGCCGCGTTTATTAAACAAAGTCTGCCAGTCAACAGATTGCAGCCAGCTTTCAATAGTCTGCCGATCTAAACCATCTGCTCGCAAATCATGAAACTGATAGGCAACAGCTTGCGTGTCCAGCCAGCGACGGGCTTTTTTGACGGTATCGCAGTTTTTAATGCCGTAAATAATCATCGTAAAGTCTGAATTATTTAAATCCGTAATTAAAAAGTTTCTATCTATCGGTTATTGCTGTGCATTTAAGGATTCTCCCCATCAAGGCGGGGAGGGCCCGATCAGCAAATTTGCACTTTAACTATCACGCAGTAATTCGTTAATGCCGATTTTACCGCGGGTTTTTTCATCGACTTGTTTGACGATAACGGCGCAGTACAGGCTATAACTGCCATCTTTTGACGGTAAATTACCGGAGACGACGACCGAACCTGCCGGAATACGGCCATAGCTGATTTCACCGGTCATACGGTTAAAGATTTTGGTGCTCTGACCAATATAAACGCCCATTGAGATAACAGAGCCTTCCTCAACGATAACGCC
>DASSWO010000231.1:0-15368 GCA_035704795.1 Methylophaga sp.
ATCCACCACAAAACGGCCAAATTATTTGAAGCGGCAGGTCAACTCGGCGCGGTATTAACTCAAACCGATAGTCAAACCGAAAAAGCGCTCGGCTTGTATGCCATGCATTTGGGTAGTGCTTTTCAACTGGTTGATGATTTACTCGATTACAGTGCACAAAGTGACACCATTGGCAAAAACATCGGTGACGACTTGGCCGAAGGCAAACCGACCTTGCCTTTAATTTACGCTATGGGCCATGGTGATAAAAACCAATCGGCACTGATTCGTGAAGCCATAGAAAACGGTGACAGAGATCGGATTGAAGACATCATTGCCATTATCCAGAGTACCGGCGCCATTGATTACACGGCACAAACTGCCCGTGAAGAAGCGGATGCCGCTAAATTGGCACTGCAAATATTGCCAGATTCAGAATATAAAACCGCTTTGCTGGCGTTGGCAGATTTTGCCGTTTCCCGGGAATTTTAATATGCCGAGTTTTGCTGTGACTCAGGATCAACAGGTAAACTGCCAGCATGGCTGATTTTTATAAATATCATGTATTTTTTTGTACCCACCAGCGCGATGATGCCGATGGTAAACCCTATTGTATGCAGCATGATGCCCAGGGACTGCGTGACCATGCCAAACAACGGGTCAAAGAACTGAAGCTAAAAAAAGTCCGTATCAATAATGCCGGTTGTTTAAACCGATGCGCTCAGGGCCCGATGATGGTGGTTTATCCGCAAGGTGTCTGGTATCAGTACCACAATCAGGCTGATGTCGATGAAATCATCGAGCAACATCTGATTCAGGGTCAGATTGTCGAGCGGTTGCAAAAATGACGCCGCAGCAATACTGCCGTGATAAAGCCGCGCGCAGTGGCTCCAGCTTTTACTACAGTTTCTTGTTTTTACCGCAACCGCAACGCGATGCCATCATGGCTTTGTATGCGTTTTGCCGGGAAGTCGATGATGCCGTTGACGAAATTGCGGACCCGCAGGTTGCTGCGCAAACACTGCAATGGTGGCGCGGCGAAATCAGCAATACCTTCGACGGCAAACCCTCACATCCTGTCGGCCTGGCGCTGGCTGATGCGCTTAAACAATTTGATCTCAATGAAGAATATTTCATGGAAATCATCGACGGCATGGCCATGGATTTGTACACCCATCGCTATCCGGCCTTTAAAAATCTGGCTTTGTATTGCTACCGGGTAGCCAGTGTTGTGGGGCTGTTATCGGCCGAAATCTTTGGCTACAGTGATCGTAAAACGCTGAAATTTGCCGAAAAGCTGGGCCTCGCGCTGCAACTGACCAATATTATCCGTGATGTTCGTGAAGATGCTGAGCGCGGCCGGATATATCTGCCACAAGATGAATTGGCACAGTTTCGGGTCAGTGAGCAGCAAATTCTGTCATTGCAAAGTTCCGTTGAACTGACTGAGTTATTAGCTTTTCAAACCCAGCGTGCACAACAAACCTATGATGAAGCGCTCAGCTTATTACCCGATGCGGATCGCAGTCGGCAAAAAACGGCACTTATCATGGCGGCCATTTACCGCTGTACCTTAGATGAAATTGCCGATGATGGTTACCGGGTCATGCAACATCGTGTCGCTTTAACGCCGGTACGCAAACTCTGGTTGGCCTGGCGAACCTCGCGGCAAGCCGGCAAATATAAACCCTGACCATGCAGGCGATTATTGTCGGTGGCGGCTGGAGTGGTCTCGCCGCTGCAATTGAGCTAAGCCCTCACTATGATGTGCAAATATTTGAAGCGGGCGCCATTCTCGGTGGCCGGGCCCGGAGTGTTCGCTGGCAAAATCTGGATGTCGATAATGGCCAGCATTTAATGCTCGGCGCTTACCGGCAAATGCTGGATTTAATGCAAAAAATTGGCGTTGATCCTGATGCTGTTTTTAGCCGGCAAACCCTCGATTTATCGATTTTCGATCCACAGCATGCATTACTGAAAATAAGCAGCCTGGGCCATTTACCAGCGACCTTGAATCAGATTCTCCATATTTGGCGAAGTGCCGGCTTTAAAAGCGTATTGGCGGTTAGACGCCTGCAAGTTCAGTTAAGAAAACACGATGATTTAAGCACCCTTACAGTTGCTCATCTACTGCAGCTTACAAAGCAATCCCCGCGATTAATTCGTCAGTTATGGGAGCCTCTGACACTGGCCATGCTTAATACCCCCATCCAAACAGCGTCCGCAGAGGTGTTTGCTAATGTCTTAAATGCCAGTTTGTTTGCCGATGGTAAAGCGACAGAATTATTGATTCCGAAACAACCACTCAATGAGGTATTCCCGGCGCCCGCCGCCGCTTTTTTAACCAAACAAGGTGCTGAAATAAATCTTAATAACCGGGTTCAGTCACTTTTAATCAGCAATAATCGGGTAACAGGTATCGTTGATCAGGCTGGCGAGCAACATTTTGCGGATGTTGTTATTTTGGCATTACCGTCATCAGCATTAGCAAAATTACTTCCTGATACGCAGAACTTTACACCGTCTGAAGAATATCCAATTTGTATGTTATATTTGCAATACGATGCTTCTCTTCGTGCGCCAAATTCAATGACAGGTTTTAGCGGCACATTATCGCAATGGTTATTTGACCGCAGTTTTCAGCGGCCGGGATTGATGGCAGTTGTGATCAGTGGCCCAGGGGCACACATGCAATTAACAAAGGCTCAATTGGTCACTACGGTCAGTGCAGAATTGGCTCGTTTGCTACCGGACTGGCCGTTATCCGCAGAAGATGTGCTGGTTATTCGTGAAAAACGTGCTACCTTCGTCAGTACTATAAACACACAAAAGATCCGGCCAGAAAGCCAGACTGGCATTGAAAACCTGTGGCTGGCGGGCGATTTTGTCAAACACCGGCTTCCGTCAACACTGGAAACCGCCATCAGTAACGGACAATATTGTGCGCGGCATATTTTGCAGATTGTTGACTAAACGTGTTACAACGCACAAACACAATAGTTTATTGTGTGATTCATTTGTCGAATTCGTTGAATTTGCTTGTTATACTCTGTTTTTTATTCAACCAAAGAAGGGAATGTCATGTTAAGTCGTTTACGTTTAATGCTAACTGGTCTGTTTTTGAGCTTAGCGCTGATCGCTTGTAGCGATGATGCGGCCAACACAAATGAAGCTGCTGACACGGCTGCCCCGGAAGTCGAAACTACTGCTACTGAATCTGCTCAGGCCGGCGATGATTCTGCTGCTGTTGCAGAAGGCACTACCGAAGCTGATCTGCTAGCTAAATACGGCGAACCGGATTTGAAAGAAGAAACCAGTGTTGATACTTACCAGGTTGTATTTTATGAATGGACTACTGATGAAGGTGTGGTCAGTGTTCAAGTGCACAATGGTGAGGTTGCATTCAGCCAGTTCACGCCTAAGTAGTCCTAATGCCGTTTACGGCTGAGACGAGTCTACTGCAAGATCAGGTCATTCTCGTTACCGGAGCCGCTGGCGGCATCGGTAGCGAGGTGGCTAAGTCTTATGCCAGACAAGGCGCTACTGTGGTTTTGCTGGATAAACAGCTACCTACGCTGGAACAAGTCTATGATGCTATCGTTGACGATGGTAGCCCCCAACCCGCTCTGTATCCGTTTGATCTGAAAGGCGCGACTAACCGAGACTATCAACAATTAGTTGAGCGCATAACCGATAATTTTGGTCGTCTGGATGGTTTGGTACATTGTGCTGCAGTACTTGGACAACTAGCCCCGGCAGTTCATCAAGATTTAAAAACTTGGGGTGAAACACTGCATGTCAATTTGACCGCCGCTTTTCTGCTGACCCAGGCATGTCTACCGTTATTACAACAAACCAAAACACAAAGTTTTATCGTTTTCACTACCGACAGTAATCAGAACAAAGCCTATTGGGGTGCTTACGGTATCAGTAAGGCTGGTCTTGAAAACCTTTGCCAGCAATTGGCAAAAGAACTCGAAGCTGAAAACAAAGTCCGTGTTTGCTGTTTGGATCCGGGCCAAACCCGTACCGCTCTGCATGCCCGTGCTTATCCTGCCAAAGATCCTAATCAGCTACCTGAACCTGCCGCCGTGGTTCCCGCGTATTTATATCTGGCCAGCCCACACAGTATGCATCTTAATGGTCAATGTGTTAATGCCTTGTCAATTCTCTGACACCATCATATAACAATTTGTTTTAAATAGTTTTTTTCAAAATGGCACGGAAATCGCTAAAGATTGGCATAAAATCTTTATTGAGTGCCATTTATGATACAGTCAGTCACATCCGGTCCGGGTAAGTTACGATTACTCGCAGGTGATCAGCCATCCACCGTTCACGCAAGTGCGTCTGATAGCGAGTTGCTTATTCAGCGACTCCCCATGTTGTTACAAACTACGCTGGATCTGCGACAGTTGCTGCAGTTATTCCATCAGCAAGTTCAGCCAATATTACAACATGATGGCTTGCGTATGCAGCATTTACCATTACGCCAGGATATTAAATTCGGCTACACTGCGCATCACAACTGTCATTATCAACTGGAAATTGATAAACAATCACTGGGTAAACTAACTTTGAGCAGGGGTCGTCGCTTTAGCGATGATGAAATTCTGCTGATTGAAGATTTGCTGTGCAAGTTGGTCTATCCACTGCGTAACTGTCAGCAATACCAGCAAGCACTGGATGCGGCAATGACCGACAAACTCACGGGTATGCCTAATCGTGAGTCATTTGATCGTCATCTGGACCGCGAAATTGATCTGTCAAAACGGCTACACTTACCGCTGAGTTTATTAGTCGTTGATATCGATAACTTCAAAATGATTAATGATGCTTATGGTCACAGCAGCGGTGATCGGGCTTTAACGCTAATTGCGCAGACCTTAATCAACTGTCTGCGGCGCAGTGATATTGCTTTTCGTTATGGCGGCGAAGAATTCACCATCGTGCTCAGTCACTGCGATTTAAATACAGCAACACAGGTCGCTGAACGGCTACGAGAAGCCGTCAGTCAGCTTACTTGTCATGATGGCACACGCAGCTTTTCGCTGACCGTTAGTATCGGGCTTGCACAAATGAAAGCCGACGAAAACAGTTATCAGCTATTTGACCGTGCTGATAAGGCCTTATATCAAGCAAAAGCCGATGGCCGTAACCGTATTATTTACGCCGGTGCTAACGCTTAATTAGTCACGCCCCCGAATCCGGGGAGCCTTGCGAGGATTAAATTTTTCCGGCCGGGCTTTTTTAGCGCCACCGCGTGTTGGCTTTTCCTCTTTAGCAACTGGCTTTTTAGAGGGCCACTTACTGCCCGTTCCAGCTGGTTTATCCACGGGTTTACTGGTTTTTATTGTGCCACGGCCAGTTTTTTGTGTTGATGCCGACTGGCTTTTCAGACCTGCTTCCTCATACAGATTTTCTAAATCTTTACCTTCCAGCGCCATCCAACGACCCGGCTTAAGCTTATTAGGCATTATCACCGGACCATAACGCAGCCGCGTCAAACGACTGACTTGCACGCCCAGGGCTTCCCATAATCGTCGTACTTCCCGGTTACGACCTTCCTGAATGACTACGTGATACCAATGGTTAGCGCCTTCACCGCCTGATTCCTGAATATCAGAAAACTTGGCTTCACCATCCTCCAGCATGACGCCATCCCGCAACTGCTGCATCATTTCCGGTGTGACTTCACCCAATACCCGTACCGCATATTCGCGATCCATTTGATTGGAAGGATGCATCAGCTGGTTAGCGAGCTCACCATCGGTGGTCAGAATAATCAGGCCACTGGTATTTAAATCCAGCCGGCCAACACTGACCCAGCGACCTTGTTCAGGCGCCGGCAACGATTGAAAAATAGTCCGCCGACCTTCCGGATCATTACGTGTACACACTTCGCCTACCGGCTTGTGGTAGAGCAATACCTGTTGGGGTTGTTGCCAAACACGTTTTGGCGAACATGGTTTGCCGTCCAACTTGACGGTATCGCCTTCTTTTATCTGATCACCCAGCGTGGCTACTTGACCGTTAACAGTGACTTTGCCTTCTTGGATCCAGGTTTCCAGTTGTCGGCGTGAGCCGTAACCGGCGCGGGCTAATACTTTTTGAATACGTTCTGCCATAATTTTCCTTCGGCTGACTATTTATAAGCCAGCCCCATTGCGGCGCGGACCTCATTTAAGGTTTCTTGGGCAACTTCACGTGCTGCCGCGCTGCCATCATCAATAATACGTCGGACATCTTCCGGATGCTGACTAAATTCAGCCGCACGCTCACGGATAGGTTTAATTTCGGCGCTGATGGCATCAATCAGCGGCCCTTTGCAATCCAGACAACCAATCCCTGCACTGCGACAACCTTCCTGTACCCATTGCTTCAGCGCATCATCAGAATAGACCACATGCAGTTGCCATACCGGGCACTTGTCGGGCTCACCGGGATCAGTTCGCCGTACGCGATTTGGATCGGTCGGCATGCGTTTCAATTTTTCAGCAATATTCTGATCGGATTCACGCAGCGAAATGGTGTTGTTATAAGACTTGGACATTTTCTGCCCGTCCAATCCCGGCATTTTGGGCGCTGGCGTCAACAAAGCTTTGGGTTCCGGCAAAATGACTTTACCACCACCTTCCAAATAACCAAATAACCGCTCCATATCTCCAAGTGCTAGATTTTGCTGGTTTTTTAATAATTCCCGGGCAGTTTCCAATGCACTGGCATCGCCCTGCTCCTGATAGGCTTTACGCAAATTGTTATACAATTTGGCGTTTTTCTTACCCATCTTTTTGACGGCAGCTTCGGCTTTTTCTTCAAAGTCATTTTCACGGCCATACAGATGATTAAAGCGCCGCGCGACTTCACGGGTCAATTCCACATGCACCACTTGATCTTCACCGACCGGTACCTGCCCTGCACGATAAATCAGAATATCGGCGCTTTGCAGCAACGGATACCCCAAAAAACCGTAAGTCGATAAATCTTTTTCTTTGAGCTTTTCCTGCTGATCTTTGTAGGTGGGTACCCGCTCCAGCCAGGATAAAGGCGTCACCATCGACAATAATAAATGTAGTTCGGCATGCTCGGGCACCCGCGACTGCAAAAACAGTGACGCTGCAGACGGTTCAATCCCTGCCGCCAGCCAGTCAATAACCATTTCCCAGACACTGTCTTCAATCACGCGGCTGTCTTCGTAATGGGTGGTCAGTGCATGCCAGTCAGCGACAAAAAAGAAGCTGTCGAATTCGTGCTGCAATTTGATCCAGTTTTTAAGCACGCCATGATAATGCCCGAGATGCAATTGCCCTGTGGGGCGCATGCCGGAAACAATCCTACGCGACTGAAAAGCTACCGTGTCCACCCTATACTCCAGTATGTGTTTGGTTAAAACAGGCCATTTATCAATCCCGCTGCCTGACTAAAGCTAATACCCAGCCAGTATGACAAAACCTGCACCGTACCGTTAAGCATCGGCGCTAAAATCACACCGAGCAGACCTAACGCCAGTAAACCCAATAATATAAAAAAACCAAATGGCTCAATGCGACTGACTTGCCAGCTTAACTTATTCGGCAATAAACTCACTAAAACGCGGCCACCATCCAGCGGCGGCAACGGTAATAAATTCAGAAACATCAAAATGGCGTTGATCCAAATACCGGCAAGGCCCATATACAGCATTGGCTCACCCATCGTATTGCCGGATTGCGCCAGCATAAAGCCAAATTTAGCCACAATTGCCCAGCCAATACCCATGAGCAGATTGGCCATCGGTCCGGCCAGCGCGACCCAAGCCATATGCGCTTTAGGTTTACGTAAGTTTTGATACGACACTGGCACCGGTTTAGCCCAGCCAAAAATAAAACCACCGACCAACAATAAAATCCCTGGCACCACAATTGTGCCAAGCGGATCAACATGTTTAATCGGATTCAATGTTAACCGACCGAGCATTTGCGCTGTACGATCGCCCAGTTTCAACGCCATCCAGCCGTGAGCGACTTCATGCAGGGTAATGGCAAATAATACCGGTATGGCCCAGATAATAATTTTCTGGATCAGACTGAACTCATCCATGGATTTGCTCGACTCCGCCGAGATAAGATCGTAATACCACCGGAATGCTAATGCTGCCATCCGCCTGCTGATGATTTTCCATCAATGCCAGCAAGGTCCGACCAACTGCCAGGCCTGAACCATTCAGGGTATGTACTAACTCCGGCTTGCCGGTTTCCGGATTGCGCCAGCGCGCTTGCAGACGGCGCGCCTGGAAATCGCCGAAATTACTGCATGAGGAGATTTCACGGTAGGTTTTCTGGCTGGGCAGCCAGACTTCCAGATCGTATGTTTTTTGCGACGCAAAGCCCATATCGCCAGTGCACAGCAACATTTTCCGGTAAGGCAATTCCAGCAATTGCAGGATTTTTTCAGCGTCTGCAGTCAGCGCTTCATGTGCAGATTTCGAATGCTCAGGCGCGACAATTTGCACCAGTTCGACTTTTTCAAACTGATGTTGACGGATCAAACCACGCACATCGCGGCCATGCGAACCGGCCTCACTACGGAAACATGGCGTATGCGCCACCCATTTCAAGGGCAGTTTGTCGGCATCGACAATGACATCACGCACCAGATTGGTCACCGGCACTTCAGCCGTCGGAATCAAATAAAACTGACCGTCATCGACTTTAAATAAATCGGCTTCGAATTTTGGCAGCTGACCGGTACCACGCAGTGAATCTGCATTGACCAGATACGGCACATAGGTTTCGGTATAACCATGCTGATCACTGTGCGTATCCAGCATAAATTGGGTCAATGCCCGTTGCAATCGCGCCAATGGACCGCTTAAAGTAACAAACCGGGCCGCGCTGATTTTGGCTGCGGCTTCGAAATCCATAGCGCCCAGCTGTGCGCCCAAATCAACATGATCTTTGGGCGCAAAATCAAATTGCCGCGGTGTGCCCCATTTGCTGACTTCCACATTGTCGTTTTCATCCTTGCCCTGCGGCACATCATCCAAGGGCACATTGGGCATTTCCATAGCCAGTACATTAAGCTGTTCTAACACCTCGGCAAGACGCGCTTCAGCAGCTTTGTGCTTATCACCGAGATCATCAACTTCAGCCAGTAGCGGCGCAATATCTTCACCGGCAGCTTTGGCTTTACCGATCAATTTAGAACGGCTGTTACGTTCGGTTTGCAGTGCCTGGGCATCAAGTTGCGCCTGTTTGCGTTCCTGCTCAAGCGTAGCCAGTAAGCCAATATCCAGTGTGAAACCACGCTTGGCTAATTGCGCTGCCAGTGTAGCGGTATCTTGACGTAATAATTTCGGGTCTAACATAACAATCTTAAATTCCGGTTTGCGCCGTCCAGCTGACAATATGGTCAGGTTTGACCAAAGTCCGCAGCGTCGGCATCAGTTCTGCAACGCGCTCTGGCGTATCAAAAAATTCTATAACCATCGGCAACTCCGACGATAAATCCAGCAGTGAAGCCCTATGTACACGGCCATCATTGCCCAGGCCAGCGATACCACGAAATACGGTAAATCCGCGCATTTTGGTAGTTTCCAGCCATTTAAATACTTTACGAATATCATCACGGCCTTCAGCGAGATATAAGCGCACCATTAACACTTCAGTACTCATAACTGCCGCGCCGTCGCCATGCCAATCCAGGTGGCGGCCAGACATAAAAACACACTGAGTAGCACATTGAGAATACTTTTCAACACTTCACCTTCTTCCAGTAAAGCTAGCGTTTCCAGCGAAAAAGTCGAAAACGTTGTGAAAGCGCCAATAACACCTACTAATATGCCAGCGCGCCATTCCGGCGATAGGCTGAGCCGTTCCACCATCAGTACAAACAACAGGCCGATACATAAAGAACCGACAACATTCACCGCCAGCGTGCCATAGGGAAAATCGCGGCCCATCAGGCGATACACGCCGTTGGACATCAAAAACCGTAAAACTGCTCCGATGGCGCCACCGGCAGCAATGGCCAATAATTTTGTCACGACTGCTTCCTGAAAAAGCGGCAATCAGCCGCGTAGTTTACCTGATTCATTGCGAGCACTCACGGTTTAACTCAAGCATAGCGCTTAATCATGGCGCTTAACGGTAACGGTTTGATTTTACTGGCATGACCGGCACTGCCAAAAGCCTGATAACGCGCTTCACAAATGGTTTGCATGGCCTCAGTGGCTGCTTTAAGAAATTTTCGTGGATCAAAAATGGCCGCATTGTTTTCATCATGTAAAAACTGGCGGATGGCACCGGTTGCAGCCATGCGCAAATCGGTATCAATATTGACCTTACGCACACCATATTGAATACCTTCAACGATTTCCGGCACCGGCACACCATAAGTTTGGGCAATATCACCACCATACTGATTAATGATGGCCAGCCAATCCTGCGGCACTGAACTCGATCCATGCATAACAAAATGGGTATTCGGCAAACGCTGTTGCAGCGTTTTTAAATGGCTGATAGCCAGTACTTCACCAGTCGGCGGTTTGGAAAATTTATAAGCCCCATGACTGGTACCAATGGCTACGGCCAGCGCATCAACATTGGTTAAACGAACAAACTCAACGGCTTCATCCGGATCGGTCAATAATTGGCTTTGTTCCAGTTTACCTTCAGCGCCATGGCCATCTTCTTCCCCCATTTCACCGGTCTCCAGGGATCCAAGACAACCTAGCTCTCCTTCAACTGAGACGCCACAGGCATGCGCGAAACCGGCAACTTCCCGGGTAACACTGACGTTGTAATCAAATTCCGATGGCGTTTTCATATCTTCGCGCAATGAACCATCCATCATCACCGAACTAAATCCGGATTGAATCGCTCTGACGCAAACGGCCGGATTGGCTCCATGATCCTGATGTAACACCAGCGGAATATGCGGGTATTGTTCCAGTGCCGCCTGCACCAGGTGCCGGAGAAAGGGCTCACCGGCATAATCGCGCGCGCCGACACTGGCCTGCATAATCACCGGACTGTCGACAGCATCAGCCGCCTGCATAATAGCCTGTACTTGTTCCAGATTACTGACATTAAAGGCCGGTACCGCAAATTGATTTTCTGCGGCATAGTCGAGTAGCTGCCTTAAAGCAATTAAGGCCATAATGACTCCTGTTGTTTGCGGTTATTCGCAGCTGCCTCGATCACCTGATGGCACCATTTCACCAACTCTGACCAGCTTCATCGCATTGGTGCTGCCAGGGCTTTCCAGATCCCCTTTGGTGATAATCACTATATCACCATCATGAACCACGCCGCGACGCTGCAACTCATCAATGACTTCCCTGTTGAGCGCAGCATGATCGGTATGCTCCACTTTAAAAGCCACAGGATAAACGCCGCGATATAAGGTCACTCGCCGTTGACTGGCCAGATGCGGTGTTAAGGCAAAGATCGGAATGCCAGAGCTTATCCTGGACATCCACAGCGGTGTCGAGCCCGATTCTGTTAAAGCGGCAATCACTTTGACGTCCAAATGATTGGCCAGATACATTGCCGCCATGGCGATAGCTTCATCCATTCGCTCAAATTGCGAGTCCATACGATGTCTGGAAACACGAATTTCGCGTTGTTGCTCAGCTTGCAAACAAATCCGATCGACCGCTTCGATGACTTTTACCGGATATTTACCAACCGCTGTTTCACCTGAAAGCATCACCGCATCAGTGCCATCCAGTACCGCATTGGCGACATCAAATACCTCGGCGCGCGTGGGGATAGCATTTAGGATCATCGACTCCATCATTTGCGTTGCCGTGATCACCACTTTATTCATGCGCCGGGCTTTAGCGATCAGGTTTTTCTGAATCGGGGGTAATGCTGCATCACCAACTTCGACACCCAAATCACCACGCGCCACCATAATGCCTTCAGCAGTCTGCAAAATGGCATCTATTTCGTCTAAGGCTTCAGCACGTTCAATTTTGGCGATAATGCCGCCATAACCGCCAGCCTCACGCAGTAATAGCCTTGCCAACTCAATATCAGCCGCGTTGCGGGGAAACGATACGGCAATGTAATCTGCCTGAATGTTGGCGGCAATTTTGATATCGGCCATATCTTTATCAGTCAGCGCTTTGGCTGATAAACCACCGCCCTGGCGGTTAATGCCTTTGTTATCTGATAACCGGCCGCCGACCATGACTTTGCAGTGAATTTGCGTGTCATGGACTGTTTCGACCCATAACACGATGCGGCCATCATCAAGCAGCAAGGTATCGCCGCGTTTCACATCATGTGGTAATGCCTTATAGTCGATACCGACTTGAAACATATCCCCGGCTTGACTATCCATTGCGGCATCAAGGGTAAATGCCGCGCCGTCCGCCAACTCAACGCCGCCGTGTTTGAATCGGGCAATGCGGATTTTGGGACCTTGTAAGTCAGCCAGAATACCGATTTGCCGGCCATAGGCCGCTGCCCGGTTACGAACTTTCTCGGCCAGCCGGGCATGGGCAGCCGGATCACCATGTGAAAAGTTGAGCCGTACCAGATCGACACCAGCTTCAATCATGGCATCTAATACTTTGTCCTCAGCGCTTGCTGGGCCAAGGGTAGCAACGATTTTGGTTCTGCGCCTGGCAGCCACTAGGGCCTCCTTGGATTATTCCGCGGCGCGTTGCTCCAGAATTTCTACTGCAGGGAGCTTTTTGCCTTCCAGAAACTCCAGAAATGCACCGCCACCAGTTGAAATATAAGACACGTCGTCACAGATTTTGTATTTGCTGACCGCTGCCAGCGTGTCACCACCACCGGCAATCGAAAAGGCACTGGACTCGGCGATCGCCATCGCGATTTCTTTGGTGCCCTCACCGAACTGGTTGAATTCAAACACGCCGACCGGGCCGTTCCAGACAATGGTGCCCGCGTTCATCAGAATATCGGCCAGCTGCGCTGCTGTTTTGGGACCGATATCAAAAATCATATCATCATCACTGACATCACTGACTTTTTTCAGTTCAGCTTCTGCATTTTCAGCAAAATGTTTTCCACAAACGACATCTATCGGTACCGGGATCTCGGCGCCACGCTCACGCGCTTCATTAACCAGTTTATGACAGGTACCCAGTAAATCCGGTTCATACAATGACTGACCTACGTTATAACCAGCGGCCGCAATAAAGGTATTAGCAATACCACCACCGACAATTAACTGATCGACTTTTTTCGACAATGATTCCAGCACGCTCAGTTTGGTCGACACTTTCGATCCACCGACAATGGCCACCATCGGCCGAGCCGGATTATCAAGTGCTTTCGATAATGCTTCGAGTTCAGCAGTCAATAACGGGCCAGCACAGGCAACCGGTGCATATTTGGCAATACCATGAGTTGAAGCCTGCGCCCGATGTGCGGTACCAAAGGCATCCATAACAAACACATCACACATTTGTGCCATACGCTTTGCCAATGCGTCATCATTGGCTTTTTCACCAATATTGAATCGTACGTTTTCGCAGATAACCAATTCGCCGCGCTCAACCGGAATAAACTCCGGCTCCAACCAGTTCTGCTCAAGGCGTACTGGCTGTTGCAGTAATGCTGTCAGGTAATTGGCGACCGGCGCCAGCGAATATTTATGCTCGTATTCACCTTCTGTTGGCCGGCCAAGATGCGACATCACCATCACTTTGGCGCCTTTTTCCAGGGCCATTTTAATTGTCGATAAAGAAGCCATAATACGGGTGGCATCGGCCACGACACCGGATTTTAACGGTACATTCAGATCCTGACGGATTAGGACACGTTTTCCGTCTAAATCCAGATCAGCCATATTGATGACAGCCATCGTAATTCCTCTATTATATTTTTATCGTTATGTAGTGCACTTCTGATTATAGCCATTACGCGCCATAAAAAAAGGGCCACTTTGCCAGTGACCCTGATTATTTTTAACTGTAAATCATGTTGTTAACCAGCGACATGAGCAACCAGCCGCATCATATTGCAGGTGTAACCGTATTCATTGTCATACCAGGCCACCACTTTGACAAAGGTGCTGTCCAGTGCAATACCAGCACCAGCATCAAAATTAGACGGCGCTGTGTGGCCCCGAAAATCAGTCGACACCACATTGTCTTCGGTATACCCGAGTACACCTTTCAACTCACCTTCGGCTGCTGTTTTCATCGCGGCACAAATGTCAGCGTAGCTGGCATCTTTTTCCAGCTCAACGGTTAAATCGACAACCGACACATCAGAGGTAGGCACGCGGAAGGCCATACCGGTCAGCTTGCCATTCAATTCTGGCAATACTTTGCCCACCGCTTTGGCCGCCCCCGTTGATGATGGAATGATATTTTCCAGAATACCGCGACCACCACGCCAGTCTTTCATTGACGGACCATCAACAGTCTTCTGGGTGGCCGTAGCCGCATGCACGGTGGTCATCAATCCGCGTTTGATACCAAATTTGTCATGCAGTACTTTAGCAACCGGTGCTAAAGCATTAGTGGTGCAAGAAGCCGCAGACACAATCGCTTCGCCTTGGTAAGTGTTATGGTTAACGCCGTAAACAAACATCGGCGTGTGATCTTTTGACGGTGCAGATTGCACGACTTTTTTGGCTCCGGCGGTAATATGCGCCTGGCAGGATTCCTCGGTCAAAAAGAAACCGGTACATTCGATAATCAAATCAGCGCCAACTTCCGACCATTTTAAATCGGCGGGATTACGCTCAGCAGTGACACGAATGGTTTTGCCATTAACAATTAAATGGCCGTCTTTAACACTGACGTCACCATCAAACCGGCCGTGAACTGAGTCATATTTCAGCATATAGGCCAGATAATCCGGATCCAGCAAATCGTTAATGGCGACAATTTCAATTTCCGGAAAGTCTTTTACCGCCGCACGAAATGCCATACGGCCGATCCGGCCAAAGCCATTAATACCTACTTTAATAGTCATCGTCGTTCCTTAAATATTTATTTGATTGTGCTCTCATCGCTGTTATCGATTCAGGGCTTGCTTATCTTTCAATAACACAAATCAGAACACAGTTATTAATAAAAAAATAGCCAGCCGATTCACACCGGCTGGCCATTTCATTTAGCCTGTCATTTCAGCGAACTGAATGAATTACAGCACTGATTTGACAGTTTTCACAACATTTTCGACTGTGAAGCCGAAGTGTTTCATCAAATCACCGCCTGGTGCTGATTCACCAAAGGTATCAATACCAACAGTGCCGCCTTCCAGACCCACGTATTTACGCCAGAAGTCGGTAACACCGGCTTCGACAGAAACACGCTTAACGCCTGGTGTCAGGACGCTGTCTTTATAAGCTTGATCTTGACGATCAAAGACATTGGTTGAAGGCATTGAAACGACACGTGCCTTGATACCATCAGC
>DASSWO010000235.1:0-10273 GCA_035704795.1 Methylophaga sp.
CATGCCGGCAAAAAGACGTCGTTGCGCTGGTGCCGCTCCAGATAACTGACGACTGAGATGTAATAGTTTTTCGGCCGGCTTAACAATCAAAGACGCCAACAAAGCAATCAGCAAACTGCCAACCAGAAATACCAACAATAATGGCAAAATCATTTCTTTACTGGTCATCCATATTTCAGTAATTTCACTATTGATATCATGACTAATATGAATTTCGCCCAATGATTGTCCCGCCAGAATGACCGGCTTGATGACTGGCACTTCGTATAAATAATCGGTCAAAAAGTGCATTATCCAGTCCGGCATCGCTTTCGGCAGCGGAGATTCATCAGTTTTATTGCTGTAAAGTAATTCACCGGATGGACTTTTAAACTTAATGTTCAAATGTATTAGATAGTTTTGGCGCCCTAAATTAAACAGCTGGTTTAAGGTCTTCTCTGTGGGAATAATGCCATAACTTTTATAATCAAATTGCAGACGCTGGGTTGGTGATTCAATCAGATAATCAGCTAAAGCCAAGGTCATTTCTCTATCAGCATGAACGCGGGCACGAATATCGCGTAACGCCACAAACTCAGCGACGACCATTCCGATCAGAAAGACCATCATGGCAATTACATTAAAACGCAGTAATAAACCCATTTTATTGCCCGGAAATCATAGTTGAGTGAATCCTTGATAGGTACATCAGTTAAGATTTCAATATACTGAGCGGCTGATAGGTTTGTAAATTTATTGTATCGTTGACAAATTCCAGGCAAAAAAAACCCCGAACAAGTCGGGGCTTTTTTTAAAGTATTATCTGCGTATTAACGGTTGCAAATATACATTGTTACTTCAAAACCGAAACGCATATCTGAATATTCTGGTTTAGTCCACATGGTAAATACCTCCATTAATTTTTCGGACAATTCCGAAAGCACATATCAAATGATACGCAGTTTTAGATAAAGGCTATAGAGCATTTTGCGCGATATGACTCAGGATTATCCTTAGGCTTGTGCCTTCAGGCATCCAATAAACCACTGCGAATCGCCAGTCTTGCTAGCTCAGCCGAGTTGGATACATTGAGTTTTTGTTTGATATTAGTGTGATGGGTACCGACTGTTTTGGGGCTCAAACTCAGGATATCGGCAATTTCGTTAACCGTTTGACCTTCTGCTAATAAACGAAATACTTCAAATTCACGCTGACTGAGCACATCCAACGGATTTTCTGAACCGGTCAGTTTTTGCATGGCGATCTGCTGGGCGATTTCCGGCGCGATACAGGTACGCCCCTGCGCGACCATTTCGACTGCTTTAAGCATTTCTTCGGGGGCACTGCGCTTAGGGATAAAGCCTAAGGCACCGGCTTGCATAGCGCGGGTGGTAAAGACACTGTCTTCATGAACGCTTAATACCAGAATCTTGGCACGTGGTTCGCGGGCGATGATGCGCTCAATGGCACCGACACCGCCAATGCCCGGCATAGAAATATCCATGACGACGACATCTGGGTGATGTTTATTAAAATCCTGTACTGCCTGTTCACCGCTGCCAGATTCACAGACCACCTCGAATTTATCACCATCTTCCAGTAAGCGCCGGAATCCGGCACGCACCAGTTCATGATCATCCACTAACAATATTTTGGTTTTAGTCAGACTCATGTCAGTTTTGCGCTCCAAGAGGAATGGTCACCGTGAGGTTTACACCTTCACCGAGACGACTGTCCAGTGTAAATGTGCCGCCAAGACTCTGCGCTCGTTCACGCATCCCCAAGAGACCAAAGTCGACATCTGAATGGAAATCATGGACTTCCATCCCTTTTCCATTATCACGAATATTGATTTCAAGCTGTTCGCCGCTGGCTAACGTTTCGCGGTGAACGGCAACACTAATGCGACTGGCAGCGGCGTGACGCACAGCATTGGTGACCGCTTCCTGCACGACCCGGAAAACCGTCATGTTAATGGACTCATTCAGACCATTTAAATCGCCCTGTACATCCAGACTAAAGGTTATATCAGATTGGCGATCCTGCCAGTTTTTTGTCGCCTCTTCGAGCGTTGCCACCAAGCCTAAATCATCCAGCGGACTCGGTCTCAACCGGGTAATCATATTGTGTACAACATCGTATATATGACTGGCCGTATCTATAATCGCCTGTGAGCTTTGATACAGTTTCGGCTCACTGTCCTGGGTACGATTACGGATCAGCACGGCATCCGTTTTAATGGCCGTCAGGCACTGGCCCAACTCATCATGTAATTCACGCGCCAGATGCCGGCGTTCAGCTTCCTGTGCCTCATCCATATGTTTGGTCAGCATCCGTGTTTCGTGTAATTGGGCACGGGCTTTTTCTGCATGACGATGTTCAGTGATATCACGGAATGTGCAAATCACGCCAATGACGCAGCCGTCAGTTTCCAAAAGTGGCACGGTTGACATCAACAGCGAGACTTTTTCGCCATCGGGCGTTAACAGACTGGTTTCCAGATTCTCTACAGCCCTACAACCTTCAATAACACTGATAATTTGATTACGGTTTTCATGCAAACCCAGCGTTGTTAAAGATTCACCAATCAGCACCGGTGTTTGCTCTGCAAATAAACGCTCAGCGGTCGCATTACAGAATGTAATGTAGCCGGCATGATCCAAAGACAAAATGGCATCACCGGATTGCTTGACTAAGGTTGCCAACCGGCGGTTTTCGGCACTACTGAGTTCCAGCGCCTCACCCATTCGGTTAAAGGTCTGACTGATCTGATCCATTTCCGCCAACGAAAAACGCGGCAGTCGCAAATGCAGATCACCACGTTCAAATGCCGACAACGCATCTAGTAATCGCTGTAAAGGACGCATCACCCAGCCAACGCCCCAGTAAAGGAATACGGCCAGCACTAAAAAGATGACAATCCCCAGCGTCATAATGTCGCGGATATCACGCCAACGTTCAGCGATCTCCAGCATCGGCGCGGCATAAATCACCATATGGCCTTCACCAAAACGTCGAGAAAGCGGCTTGATTTCCGGAAATAAATACTTCACAAACCAATCCGGCGGTTTGTGTTTCATATTTTTATCCGGCTGACCTTCAAACATCAGCCCCTGTTGGTCAAACATTAAAATATGCAAACTGCGCATTTCACTCAGCGCCATCACCATTTCTTTCATATGCTCGCTAACCGCACGATCCCGGTTCAACCGGGTACCGACTAAGGTCACGGTGATGATATGTGCAGTGGTGTCCATGGTGTTTTGTACTTCAGCCTTAACCGACTGTTTGGCATTTGACATCAATACCCAACTGCTGGCCAGCACTGACGTTACCAGGATCAGAGCAAAAAACAGATTAACCTTAAGTTTGAGACTCATTGCACTTCGGTTTCCACCCGACCTTTGGCCCCAGTGTTATCGACCCAGCGCAGGGTTATGACATCGCCCTGCACGCCACCTTTCAATTGAAAAGCGAAAAAAGGATTGCGCGAGGTCGCCGTACCACATTTGATGGTCAATACTTCCTTGTTGTTACGCCAGCAACGGATATCTTGAATAAACTCTGCTGGCACCAACTCATTTTGCATATCTTTGCCACGCCCCGTGTGCATCGGATGCGCCAGCAAAATCCGCACTAAAGTGTCGCCATCCTGTAATTTGGCACGGATCCGATCTTTGCCCCTTACCGCCATCAGGCACACCCTCCAATATCAATTTCTACATAACGCCGGGTGACATACAATTTACCCTCTGCACGGATCACCGCCAGCATATCGGAGTCTTCGGCGACTTTGAGCATGGTTTTAAAAGGCAACATGACAGCGTCATCAGGAACTAAACTCATCGCTAATGGCGACGGGTTTTTTTCTACCAGCAGCGCAATATGCTCGATATTTTTGAGTGTGGTATTCACTTCCACCGGCACTGTAGCGCCATTTACGGCATAGGTTGGCGGTGAACCAACACTGAAATAAACGGCATCATCGTCGATCATATCGGCTTCACCGAGTAAAGCCAGCAAAGCATCTTCTACGGTTTTGGCTTGATATGCATCTCGCGGCCAGTGTGCTAATAACCGTTGTGGTAACAATAAACCACTCGCGGCAACCATTGCCAGCGTGGTGGCTGAAACGCCCCGTTTCAGCCAATACCGGCGCGCCGCATCAAACTGTTTATTCATCGATTGTTTTCCATGATCGCTAATTGGGTTTCGACCTCCCGTAAACGCGAGCTGATTTTTGCCCGCTGATATTCATCACCGCGGGCAAAGTCTGCTGCGATGCGTAATTGATCTGCCGCCGCGGCTAACTGGCCGCTGTGATAATAAGCTTCTGCCAACCACATATGCGACTCGCTTTTATTGCCCATCTGTTCATGGGCTTTGCCGAGGAGCCGATATAAATCTTTGGAGCTTTCACCAACATCCAACTGACGCTGCAAAATATTAGCTGCTTTGCGTGGTTCACCGACCCGTAATAGTGCTTCTACCTGCTTCATCGATAATGCCCGATCATCGGGATACAGTCCTTGATAATCTTCGTAAATACTCAGTGCTGCTGCGGTATTACCAACGGCCATCTCAATGTCAGCCAACGCTAGTTGGTAGGTCAAACGATCTCCATCTTCTTCTATCAATGGCATTAGTGCTTGCCGTGCTGCCGTGTGATTATTGGCTTTGATTAATGCCCGCACATAACCATAACGGGTGGCATCAGGATTCTCAGCATCTTTTTCTGCTAATTTTTTTCGGTAGACGTTAGTCAATGCGTCCAGATCCTCCGTTGTCATTACCCGAAGCTTTTCACGCATCAAATAAAAATGCTTGTTATCACCCGGTTTGGTCACGGCAGGATAATTTTCTGCACGGGCACGCGTTTCAGCTATACGAGAACCCGTTATCGGATGCGTTCGCAAAAACTCTGGCACATGGCCGCCGCCATAAAACCGGCTGGCCACCTGCAATTTTTCGAAGAAACTTGGCATCGCATAAGGATCAAACCCCGCTTTGGCCAATGTTTGCATACCCAGACTATCGGCTTCAGATTCATGTGCCCGGGAATAATCCAGCTGCATTTGAATCGCGCCACCTTGTACCGCCATGATCGCTGCACTGCCGGCACTGGGATCGGCAATCCCCAACAAAGCTGCTGCAATCATTGCTGCTGTTAAGGGCACACTCAGACGTTCGCCTCTCTCGTAACTTCGCAAAATGTGCCGTTGTGTGACGTGGGCAATCTCATGCGCCATCACCGAGGCGATTTCATCTTCAGTATCAGCCGTTAACATCAAACCACTATGCACACCAATAAAACCGCCTGGTGCTGCAAATGCGTTGATAGAAGGATCCGATACCATAAAAAAGGTAAAAGGCAAACTCGGCGCGTCACTGCTGGCAACTAAACGATTACCCAACCCTTTGATATAGTCATTTAATTCTGGATCCTGGATTAGATCCACCTGCTGCTGCAGTTGCCAGAAAAAATTTTGCCCAACCTGATACTCTTCCAAAGGTGATACAAGCGCACCAGCACTATCGCCCATTTCTGGGAGTTGAATATTCGGATTAGCGTGACTGAACGCCGCCGTCAGCAACAAAACAGACACCAAAATAGCTTTTTTCATAGTGCCTTTAGACTCTGTACATTATGACCGGTTCCAGCGTCAGCGCCGAGCGAAAATACCGTAATATGTTTATCATGGCAGCCTGAAACTCAAATTTTCGAAGGGGACACAAGTATGTCAGATTTTGCTGCGGAAATTGACACTTCCGGACTCAATTGTCCACTACCCGTGCTCAAAGCTCGTAAAGCCCTGTCTGGCCTGCCCAGTGGACAACGGTTACATCTTATCGCGACCGATCGCGGTGCCAATAAAGATATACCGGTATTTTGTAAGATGACCGGCAATCCACTGATAGCAAGTCACGAAACTGACAATAAACTACATTTTATTATCGAAAAGGGGTGAACCATGGCCAAAAAACTTGCCATTATCGCCAGCAAAGGCACTCTGGATGGTGGTTATCCGCCATTTCTACTGGCTTCAACAGCAGCTGCACTGGGCTTTGAAGCCAAGATATTTTTCACGTTTTATGGGTTGCAACTACTCAAAAAAGACCTGTCACTACAAGTCTCGCCATTGGGTAACCCCGCTATGCCGATGCCGGTGCCTGTACCTAACCTGTTGCAAATCCTCCCCGGCATGGAGGCTTTTGCTACATGGATGATGCGCCGCAAACTTAAAAAGAAAGGCGTTGCCAGCGTTGCCGAACTTCGCGAGGCTTGCCTGGAAACTGATGTCGAATTAATTGCCTGTCAAATGACTGTCGATTTATTTGATTTTCAGGACAAAGATTTTATTGATGGCATCAGTCATGGCGGTGCAGCAACGTTTCTGGAATTTGCCAGCGAAGCAGATATTACTTTGTATATTTAAGCCCTGCCCGGTAGGAGATTAGTGATGGACTTTATTTGGAAAACTTTTTTAAAAGGTCTGGCCACGCTTTTACCGGTCGCCTTAACGCTGTATCTGATTTATTGGTTGGCTGTATCTGCTGAAAAAGCCTTAAGCCCTATTCTAAAATCATTCATGCCTGAGCATCTATACTGGCCGGGCATGGGTTTATTAGCGGCTATTGCATTGATTTTTGTAATTGGCATCGCCGTAAATGCCTGGCTGGTGCAACGCCTGTTTGCATTGGGCGAAGACTTGCTGGATCGCATCCCATTGATTAAATCAGTTCATGGTGCACTTCGCGATTTTATGCATTTTTTCTCGCGCGATAGCCAGCGCGAAAACCTCAATAATGCCGTAGCCGTCACCATTGGCAATATTCAACTGCTTGGTTTCCTGGTTCGGGATGATTTGAGTAATGTTTTAGATGGCAATGACGTCGATCCCAATATCAAAGTCGCCGTCTATCTACCAATGAGTTACCAAATTGGCGGCTACACCGTTTTACTGGATCGCAGTCAAGTGCAATCGCTGAAAATAGGCAATGAAGATGCCATGCGTTGGATCCTGACAGCGGGTTTATCTACCAGTGATAAAGATAGCCGGCAAAAAATCATCATCGAAAAAGGCAACTAAAACCGATATCTTTGAGGAATTAAACTTACGATTTCCATCTGAGACCGAATCGTTGCGAACAGCATGAAGCAATACCAGACGCTTTATTCAAAACAGGTGCATTTCATTGATTGAAGCTACCGCTGAAATGTCTGAGGAAAATCCCGCTGCATGACTGATGTGCATTAGCAATTCTGACTGAAAGTCGTTGAATTAAGTTGTTTTATTTAACCTCTTACGCATCGCCCCCCATCAAGACTGGGCTGAAACGACGGCGCATCTGTTACATCTGACAGATATTACCGACAGCTTTGCAACAACCGGGCTGACTTTTCCTGAGCTCCCTCACCACAACTGGGATCCCTACTCAGAGCCAGATTCTGCTCCTCTTATCAATGTAGCCGCCTCGCTGCTGACACGTATCAGCCATGTGAACCGCTCAATGGGCTTGTCAGATATCTGTCCTTTTGATCTTTCACACACCGCCTAACGCAAACTTGCTTTTGTGCGAGATTGGTTACACCGCAGGTCTCAGGGTCGTTGTTCTAGTGTTTTTTTGACCATAATGGCGGGCTTAACGCCAAATGTTTTTTTGCTTTTGTGCTATGGTTGAGGTGTGCAAACTAGTAGCTAGTTGGCATTTTTAATGAGCCGACTAGCTGAATTTTAAAGTTAGGGTGCGCTATAAGCTTCCCTGTCTTTCACCTATTCAATCCCCTCTGAACTGCACTGGCTGCGATTCATTACATCTAATTGGCTTTCAACCGGTAAGTTTTTCTGAGGAGATTAATCAGGAGAACGTTGTATGTCGATTACGAAAGAAGCCGAACTGTCTCAAGAAGTACTATCATGGCGCGATCCTAATATGGACTCGGTTCGCGGAACTGAGACGCCCAAAGATCCGAACAAAGGCTATATTGCCCTGCTTGGCTGGAGCGTCAATGCGATCAAAGCTGCGCAAAAGTTTGACCGTCGATACATCGTTGTTGCTCCGGAATGGGCTGCGGATTTTTGTGCCGCAAACAATATCCCTTTCATTGCCTGGGATTTTATCCGTCTGAATGATAGATCTCTGGAAATTGCAGAAAAACTTAAAACGGAAGGCGTTGATGTTGCCATCCCGCTATTTGAAGAAACAGTTGAGTGGTCTGGTGCCATCAACTCCGTCCTGCTCGACAGCCCGCGTATGTATGGTCAGTCTATTCTATTTCGTGACAAGGCTCTGATGAAACGCCGGGCGCAACTTGGCGGTATTCGTGTCGGCATATTCGAAGAGGCACATGAGAAAGACGACATCGTCCGCTTTATGAAGCGCGTCAATCAGACGCTGCTCAAACTGGATGGTGATCCCGATGATCCGATTCACGTAAAAGCGTTCGACAAGGCCGGTTGCCTCGGTCACCGAATGATTCGTACGGTAGATGAAATCGACAACATTCCGGCTGAAGAGTACCCCCTGCTCATGGAAAGTCATCTTGATGGCTGGGAATTTGCGGTCGAAGCCTGGATACACGATGGCAAAATCCAATTCCTCAATATTTCTGAATATGTAACGTTAGGTTACTCAGTATTCGTCCCCGCTACCGAAGAACTTGAAAGTTGGCGCAATACGATTACCAAGCAAATTGAGTTACTGATCAAAACTTTCGAGATCAAATTCGGTTTGATTCATCCTGAGTATTTTGTCACTGCTGATGGCGAAATGTACTTCGGCGAAGTTGCCTATCGTCCACCCGGCTTCAAGGCTTTCGAGCTAATCGAAAGAGCTTACGGATTCAATGCCTACCAAGCTTCGATGCTGGTATTTGATCCCAAGAGCACCAAAGAAGAAGTAGCGGCATTCTTTCCCAAAGAAGTGGTCGATGCTAAAGGATATGCAGGCTGCTTCGGTGTTTATCCCCGACGTCGTGTGGTCAGTAAACTGGAAATGCCTAAAGAATGTATTGAGCATCCCTATTTCGAGTCACATGAATTGGTCGCGCCAACCGAAGAGACGGTTCCTGATCGGGCAGCCTTCGGTACGCATTGGGGTTTGGTTTTCTTCTTCGGTGACGATCCCATCAAGATGCGGGATCTGTTGAAAGCGCAGGAAGATCTCGACTTTTACATTTAATTTTACCCAAAGTAAATTAATTATCGCTCTGCGCGCCTATCGGAATCAGAAATAGCAAGAATCTGACTTCTGGTAGGCGCGCTTAAAGTGGTATCTCAATGTTTGACTCCGCTCAAGTACGACGATGACTTAAAAATCATGACTTTTTGTTGGGTATAGTGCATTTTTTACTTAATATTAATAGCGCACAAATTTATAAGTCATTGATTCAATTGGTGCCCCCGTCAGGATTTGAACCTGAGACCTTCCCCTTAGGAGGGGGATGCTCTATCCAGCTGAGCTACGAGGGCTATGGATGCGGATTATAACAGCTCGGCTTCGACAGCCTTATAGCTGACTCTAAACTCCAACGGATCAGACTTCAAAATGACAGATTCCTAACAGATCAGCACCCTGCTTCCCTGAAGCTCACTAGGCGGCGTTTTTCCTCATCCCACAAAACTAAGCGCACTGCGGCAAGGCTTTGCCAAAGAGTTAGCCGGTTAACATTATGTAGTTCAGGGTAGTCGCGCAGTACCTCGGGCAATCGGTAAAAAGGAATTCGGCTGCTGAGATGATGAACGTGATGCACCCCGATGTTGGCACTGAACCAGCGCAGGATGTGAGGCAAATCGTAGTGTGAACTACCCTTCAGTGCAGCCTCCTGGAAGGTCCAGTCAGGATTGTGTTCCCAGAAAGTGTTTTCAAACTGGTGCTGGACATAAAAAAGCCAGACGCCAATCGTTCCTGCGAGCAGTGTTATCGGCAATTGCACGAGGATAAAGGGAACGATGCCCACCAGCCATATCATCGTAGCGACCACGACCAAAATTGCTGCATTAGTAGCCATGGTGCTCAGCCAGGGCATCCAGCCTGACCGCATAAAACCGACCGGCAGTCGATTGTCGATCAAGAATAAATAGGCAGGGCCGAGACCGAAAAGAACCAGGGGATGACGGTAAAAACGGTACCGAAGTCTCTGATTACGAGGCAGAGCCCGATATGCCTCCACCGTCAGAGTGCTGATGCCGCCAATACGTGGGCGATCGAGATTCCCGGAATTCGTATGATGGAGCCTGTGGGTATGGCGCCAGAAGTCGAAAGGCGTCAGATTCAGCACGCCGATTAATCG
>DASSWO010000001.1:0-3675 GCA_035704795.1 Methylophaga sp.
TCAGTTATGCGCTGGAACAAGAGATCCGCTGTTTTAATGTGGAGTCGATCGCCGAGTTAGAACGTATTAATCAGGTGGCCGGCGACTTGGGCAAAGTGGCGCCCATTTCGATACGGGTTAATCCCGATGTTGATGCCGAAACTCATCCTTATATTTCTACCGGTCTCAAAGAAAACAAATTCGGTATTGATATTAATCTAGCGCCAGCGGTGTATCAGCAAGCGTCGACGATGGCCAATTTGCAGGTAATTGGTGTCGATTGTCATATCGGCTCACAACTGACCAAAGTCACGCCGTTTGTTGATGCCTTGAAACGGGTATTAATGTTAATTGATGAACTGGCAGAGAACGGTATCGATATCCACCATCTCGATATTGGTGGTGGTCTAGGCATTCATTACAAAGACGAAACACCGCCAACACCGGCCGAATATGCCGCTGCCATGCAGGATTTGCTGAAAGACCGGCAGCTGGAAATTTTGCTGGAACCGGGTCGGGCGATTGCCGGTAATGCCGGTATTTTGCTGAGCAGAGTTGAATATATAAAAGCCAACGATGACAAACGTTTTGCCATTGTCGATGCGGCGATGAATGATTTATTACGGCCGGCTTTGTATCAATCATGGATGGCAATTGATGCGGTTAAACCGCGCGAAACCGCGCCGCTCAGCTACGATATTGTTGGTCCGGTCTGTGAAACGGGTGATTTTCTCGGCAAAGATCGTAAGCTTGCTATTGAAAGCGGAGATTTGCTGGCGGTTCGTTCAGCCGGAGCGTATGGTTTCACTATGAGTTCCAATTACAACTCACGGCCACGCGCTGCCGAAATCATGGTCGATGGCGATAAAGCAATTGTTGTGCGTGAACGCGAAACGATCGAGAGTTTGTATCATGGTGAGCACCTGTTGCAGGATTAGCTAATGTTGAAGTTCAGCAAAATGCATGGTTTGGGTAATGACTTTATTGTCATTGATGCCATACGTCAGTCGGTTTCGCTGAATGCTGCGCAGGTAAAATTTCTGGCCGATCGTCATTTTGGCATTGGCTGCGATCAATTACTGTTGGTCGAGAGCAGCAACCGTCCCGATGTCGATTTTCGTTACCGGATTTTTAATGCCGATGGCGGCGAAGTGTCTCAATGCGGTAATGGCGCACGGTGTTTTGCCCGTTTTGTTTATGACAACGGTTTAACTGAAAAAACCACCATTGCGGTGGAAACTGCCTCTGGTGTGATTTACCCAACCCTGCAGCATGATGGCCAAATCAGTGTCGATATGGGCCAACCACGCTTTTTACCAGAACAAGTGCCGTTTAAAGCGACTGAAGCTGCGACAACCTACATGCTGGCAATAGAAGCCGGGCGTCAGGTGGAGATTGCCGCTTTATCGATGGGCAATCCACACGCGGTGATGCTGGTTGATGATGTCGATACTGCGCCTGTGCTGGAAATCGGTCCTTTAATTGAAGCACATCCGCAATTTCCAGAACGGGTCAATGCCGGATTTATGCAACTGGTCAGTCACGATGCGATTAAATTACGCGTTTATGAACGCGGTGCCGGTGAAACCAGTGCCTGCGGAACCGGTGCCTGTGCAGCCGTCGTCAGCGGTATTCGGCGTGGCTTATTGGCACGTGAAGTAGCAGTGCAATTACCGGGCGGAGAATTGCTAATCAGTTGGCCGGACGAACAAGCCAGTGTCACCATGACTGGCCCGGCAACACATGTGTTTGATGGAGAAATAGCGTGGGCAACCCTGAACAATCTCTGAGCGCCGAACAAGTCAGCGCTTTTTTGCAGCAAAATAAAGATTTCCTGCTGACTCAGCCGGAAGTTCTGCAACAGCTGGGATTAGATGGCAGTCCCGCCGGTACAATTTCGCTGGCCCAGCGGCAGCGAGAACAACTGCAAAACAAAAATCGTCAGTTACAGGATCAACTGCACGCGCTGATAGCTAATGCGCACAGCAATAACGCGCTGCAATCGCGGGTCAATCAATTAGTGCTGGATTTGCTCGATTGCCAGGATGGCAGCGAATTACTGACCACCCTGATGGGCAAATTAAAACAGGAATTTGCCGCTGATGCGGTGGCCTTAAGATTGTTTTATCAAGGTGACAAATCGCTGTCATTGCCGAAACTTGATGCCAATATTGCCGAACTACACGCCGATGATCCTAAATTGAAAGCCTTTGATCATATGATCGACAAACAGCAGCCAGTTTGCGGCCGGTTGACTAAAGCGCAGAAAGAATTGTTATTCGCTGACGATGCCGACAAAGTGCATTCAATTGCCTGTCTGCCACTGGGGCATGCGCCCTGCGCTGGCTTATTGGCGATTGCCAGCGAAGATGCCAACCGTTTTCATGCCGATATGGGCACCGAATATCTGCATTTCTTAGGCGAAGTATTTATGCGCCTGCTGCGCCGTTTTTATCATGGGCAGCACAGCTGAGTTGCAGACAACACTGCAACAATTTATCGACCATCTGGCGCAGCAGCGCCGCGTTTCAATGCACACCGTCAATAATTATCAACGTGATTGTCTGCAATTACTGACATTTTGCGAGCAGCAAAACATCAGCAACTGGCAGACGATTAAACCTGCCGATTTACGGCAATTTATCGCTCAAATGCACCGGCAGGGGTTATCGGCGCGCACTATTCACCGGATGTTATCGGCAATCCGCAGTTTTTACCGGTTTTTAATTCGCGAGGATCTGACCGATCACAATCCAGCGCAATCGGTTCAGGCCCCCAAAACTGAAAAACGTCTGCCGAAAACCCTGGATGTGGATCAGATGACCGCGTTGTTGGATCTGACACCGAATGACACCTTTGTCGCCTGCCGGGATCGGGCGATGATGGAATTATTTTATTCATCCGGTTTGCGACTGGCGGAACTGGCGGCGCTGGATTTGCGCGATATTGATTTTGCTCAGCAACTGGTGCAGGTTAAAGAAGGCAAAGGTGGTAAAGGTCGCCTGCTACCCATGGGTGGCAAAGCCATTGATGCCCTGAAAAACTGGCTGGATAAACGTGAACAACAGGGCCTGATGATGGCTACAGCCTTATTTATCACCCAGCAGGGACGTCGATTGGGCGTGCGAAGTATTCAACAGCGCCTGGCTTTCTGGGGCAAAAAACATGGTCTGTCGCAGCATGTACATCCACATCGGCTACGCCATGCCTTTGCCTCACATATGCTGGAATCCAGCGGTGATTTACGCGCCGTACAGGAATTGCTTGGCCATGCCGATATCAGCACCACGCAGATTTATACCCATGTGGATTTTCAGCATTTAGCCAAGGTTTATGATGCCGCGCATCCGCGGGCCAAAAAACGTTCCTGATATATTAACCACAGAGATACAGAGGGCACAGAGTTTTAAGGGGGCGTCACTGCGAGGCGGCTTTATCGCCGTGGCAGTCTATTTAAATTATCCGCAGATTACGCAGATGAACGCTGATTACTTTTTAGTTTCATTTCGGAAAACGCGGTAGCGTTTATCCAGAATTCAGAGTGCGGATTGGCGTTGTGCCTGAGAAACACAACGATTTGGTTAAATCAGGATTTTGTCGGTCAGCTACTGTCCATCACAAGAGATGCCCTGACTTACCGAATAAAACTAATGCGCCAATTCCTCTGTACGATGCCTAACTGTTACCCGGTTTGGT
>DASSWO010000004.1:0-2527 GCA_035704795.1 Methylophaga sp.
ACAAATATTTGATGCCAATGTCGTTAAAGTCCTGGTAGATGTGCAGGGTTATGCGTTGTATTTTAGCCGGGCACCCATTCCATGGCTGCGCGGTGTATTTGGTGAGGATAAACCGCTGCCTGCTGATTTACCGCATCGCCGGCATATTGGTCTGTATGCTTACCGAACCAGTTATTTACAACGTTATGCGGATTTTGCGCCCTGTACTATCGAGCAGTTTGAGTCTCTGGAACAACTGCGCGCGTTATATCACGGCAATCGTATTCATTTAACTGAAGCGAGCATTGCACCGGGTCATGGCGTTGATACCGAAGCAGATCTGCAATTAGCCGCACGTTTATTAGCGCAGTAACTTACTGAGTCAATAATTTATCGAGGCCTGCTGACCGTAATTCAGCATGTAACTGACCCTCACCATCAAACACCGGTAAGGTATAAGTGATAGGCACCGGCCGATGACCTTCACCGTATTGGGTCGGTTGAATAATACTATCTGTATTCAGCACTTGCAGCACCAATTCACTACCGTCCAACAACTCAATAATTTCACAGAGATGTCGGTTATAAACAACCTGCTGACCTATTAAGGCCAGCAGATCATCACTGGACAAGTTACTTTTCGCTGTCATCAGTTTTCGGGCTCGCTTCAGTCACTTTTGGTGAATCCTGCTGTTGCGAGTCATTATCGTCCGAAGTGTCATTTTTGGCTACCGGTGCTACCGTATCTGACTCCATTTCCTGCGATTTTGTTGGTGCCCGACGACGGCGATTGTGACTGCTGCCGGTGCTGGTTTTAGAACGGCGTGGTGCTTTGGCAGCCGGGACTTTATTACCATCAACTTCTGGAATGTCCGTACTTGGCACCAAGTTTCCGTTTATTTCCGGTTCCGGTTCAGGAATCGCGTTGCCGTCAATTTCCTTTTTTTCCGGTGGCAATTGATTACCTGCATCATCGCTGACTGGTGTTGTTATTGCTGCCGTATCGGCATCACTGCGGCCACGACGACGGCGACCACCACGACGCGAGCGACGGGCATTATTGTTACGGCTGCGTTCGCCATCAGCATTGTTTTCATCATTACCCGCATCGTTGTTATCCACCGCTTCCACTGGTTTTTCAGCATTGTCAGTGTTTTCTTTACGACGGGGTGGACGTTGCCGCGAACGAGGATTTTTATTGCCTTCAGTAGCTGCATCATTATTCCCCGATGCTTTATCAGCAGGTGCTTTTTCCGCTGTTGTATTTTCGGCTGACTCATCACGGCGTGGTGTGTTTTTACTACCCCGGCGATTGCTGTTGCGGCCGCCACGGCTGCGACGATTGCCGCTGGATTTGTCGGCATTATCGTCGTTTGATTGTGTCACTTTTTTGGCCTTTTCAGTTGATTCACTGTTGTCGCTCTGACCGCCGGTCAACACGCCCAACAACCGTTTAAGCAGGCTGGGCTTACGCGCAGTCTCTGTAGGTTTTTGAATGATGGGCGCCGGTGCAGAAGGCGCGATGCCGGTCACAGCGGGTTGTTCCAATGTCGGTTTATCTTTGAGCATTGCAGGCGTTTCCAGTTCGGGTGTCGAAATCAACTGGTGACTGGTACTGCTGCGTTCGGCGCCTTCTTTGACGCGCTCAATATCATAATGCGGCGTTTCCAGATGTGGATTAGGGATCAATAAAACCCGAACACCCTGGCGCTTTTCAATAGCATCGATTTGCGGCCGTTTTTCGTTCAGCATAAAAGTAGCTACCGCGACCGGTAATTGCACTACCAATTGCGTGATTTTCTCTTTGGTCGCCTCTTCTTCCAACAATCGTAAAACAGCCAGACCCAAAGATTCCACCCCCCGGACATGACCTAAACCGGCACAACGTGGACAGACTTCCTGGTGGGCATCACCGAGCGCTGGTCGCAGCCGCTGCCGTGACATTTCCAGCAAACCAAAACGCGAAATACGGCCAACCTGGACCCGTGCCCGATCGGCTTTTAAGTGTTCACGCAGACGATTTTCAACTTCACGCTGATGGCGGGTAGGCCCCATATCGATAAAGTCGATAACGACCAGACCGCCCAAATCACGCAGTCGTAACTGGCGGGCAATTTCTTCAGCTGCTTCTAAATTGGTATTGAAGGCCGTTTCTTCAATATCGCCGCCTTTATTAGCACGCGCCGAGTTAACGTCGATGGAGATCAATGCTTCAGTCGGGTCAATGACCAATGCGCCGCCTGATGGCAAACGCACTTCATGACGAAACGCGCTTTCAATCTGGCTTTCCACCTGATAGCGGGTGAATAGCGGCACTTTATCCTGATAGAGCTTAAATTTGCTCAAATCATGCGGCATGACCATACGCATAAAGTCATAGCCGGTTTGATATACCTCAGGCGAATCAACCAGAATTTCACCGATATCTTTACGCAGATAATCACGCAGGGCGCGAATGATGATATTGCTTTCCTGATAAACCAAAAACGGCGCTGGACGATCTTTTGTGGCGGTATCAATGGCTGTCCACAATTGCAGTAAGTATTCC
>DASSWO010000078.1:0-2313 GCA_035704795.1 Methylophaga sp.
ACAAATACGACCAATATGCTGGGACCAATGGGGATCGCCATCAGCACTCTGCCAGCTAACCAGAGTATTAACAACACAACCAGTGGACGACCATTTACAGCGCGCAGACCAGTCCAGCTTTGCACTGCTGTCAGCAAAAAGCCAACCACTACAGCACCGACAAAACCAAACAACATTTCATGACCATGCCAAAACTGTACACCGCCGTAAGGCGCGAATTGCCAGCCGGAAAGTGACAGCCCCCAAATCAGCAGTGACAAAATACTGAACGTTGCTGCCATCAGAAATAAAGGCCGGAAGGCGAGCGCAAATAATGCTGTTGCAGAGGCTGGTGAAGATTTTTCAGGTCTATTATTCATGGGTACATCCTGTCGTGTGCGGATACTTAAATAAATCTACGCCGTTAATCGTATCAGGTGCAAAGCAGCTTCGAACCAACTTACGTTATTTTCACTTTGAGCGATCAATTATCTCTGACTAAATCTTATTTCGACTTGACGTATTGGCCCAGATATTCATATTATCTTAAACAGGTATGTATTTTACTTGTTTAATTTGCAAAGGAGCAAATATGAACAGCGCACAAGTTGAAATTATCAAGCAGACAGTGCCAGTCCTTCAGGAGCACGGCGAAACATTGACCAGACGTTTTTACGAAAACATGTTCGCGAATAACCCTGAAGTGAAACGCTTTTTTAACCCAGCGCATCAGCAAAGTGGCACCCAGCAGCGTGCGCTTGCCGGGGCTATTTGTGCGTATGCCGCAAATATTGATAATCCGACTGCGTTATCAGGTGCCGTTGACTTAATCGCACATAAACATGTGTCTTTGGGCATTAAACCGGAACATTATCCCATTGTCGGCAGTAACCTGATTTTGACCATTAAAGAAGTACTGGGTGATGCGGCAAATGATGATGTTATTGAGGCTTGGACAGCCGCTTATGGTCAATTGGTAGATATTTTTGTTGAACATGAAAAAGGACTTTATCAACAACAAAAAGACATACACGGTTGGAATGGTTTTAAAGATTTTACGGTGATCAATAAAGTCGTCGAAAGTAGCAACATTACGTCTTTCTACTTAAAGCCCAAAGATGGCAGTGCGCTTAATGCCCAAAAGCCAGGCCAATATATTACGGTGCGTCTGAATATTGATGGCAAACTGGTAATGCGCAACTACTCATTGTCTAATGCACCGGCTGACGGTACCTTTCGGATAAGTGTCAAACGCGAAATGGGTATCAATGCTGATACACCCCATGGTGTTGTTTCCAACTACTTACACGATCATTTTCAAATCGGCGATATCATTGAACTAGCGCCGCCGAGTGGTGAATTTGCCTTAGAAATTCCAGAAGACAATAAAACGCCGATGGTATTTGTTGCCGGTGGTGTGGGTATCACCCCCATCATTGCGATGTTACATGCCCTACTGGAGCGTGAAGATGCTGCATCACGGCCGGTATATTTATTTCAGTGTGTCAGAGACTTAAAGGTTTTACCGTTTGCCAATGAATTAGCTGCCCTTGCTGAGCGTCATGGCAATTTTCACTGGCAAGTTCATTTAAGCGAACAGACGGTTGCTAAACAAAACGTTTTAGGTAGCCTGCATTATGGACGGTTTTCTCAGGCTTCATTAGATAATGCGATTGATAGGCAACAACCCATTATGGTGCACGCTTGTGGCCCAGCAGCATTGATTAAAGATTTGGCAACTATGATTCAAGTCCGTGATCAGCCGCAAGATACATTTCGTTATGAGTTTTTCGGACCTGCGCAAGCTGTTTAAATAATGTCTGATTATCAAATCAACGTTAAGCGTGTTTACGATGCAATAGAGGAAAAGGATGGTGCGCGGTTTTTAACCGATAGGCTATGGCCGCGCGGTATCAAAAAAACTGATTTAGAACTAACGGACTGGTTACGGGAGGTCTGTCCGGTAAATTCATTACGTAAAGCCTGGCATCAAGGTGAAGTAACTTATGACGAATTTTGCCAGCAGTATCGTGAGCAGCTCTGCCAGGATCCATCAGTACTGATTCCCATTATCAAAGCTGCACGGCGGCGACCGGTAACCTTACTGACCGCCGTTAAAACACCACAGCAGTCGCATATTCCAGTGTTAAAAAGCGCCATCTTTGAAGCACTGTCTAATGAAGATAAATCACACGATGATCGTCAATCCCATTCACCAGTCTGTTATGACAACTAATTAAGCAGACTGCCGGTTAGTTTAGCTGCCAGTAAAAGCTTGGCATCGGACAATGACACATAGGCCACTTAATGCATTAACGGCGTTATAAATAAACA
>DASSWO010000128.1:0-12710 GCA_035704795.1 Methylophaga sp.
ATCGCGATCAGTACGCCATTCGCTGTTAATTTGGAAAAATCCGGATCAAACAAAAAGTGCACAGCATCATCGAAATATTGACCTTGTTGATAGGCATACCAGACCAACACCAACAAAATCAGAAACAAAGCCGGCATCATAAACCGCACTGATTTCTCAAGGCCACGTTGCACACCGCGGCTGACAATAATCATGGTCAGCACCATAAATATGGTATGCCAGGCGAGTAATTTTTCAGGATGACTGACTAAATCAACATAAATACTGCGTGCGCCGTCAGCCGTGACACCTTCAAAGGTATTGGCAAATGTCCGGAAAACATAAGACATCGCCTGACCGGCGATAACACTGTAATACGAAAGGATCAGGAAACCTGCCAAGACACCCATCGCACCCAGATATTTCCACACTGTTGAGCGTTGTTCTTCTTCAGCTAAGGTTTCGAGACTATTGATCGGGTTTTGCCGGCCACGTCTGCCGATGACAATTTCAGCCATCATAATTGGTACGCAAACAAATAAAATACAGGCGAGATAAACCAATACAAAGGCACCACCGCCGTTTTCGCCAGCGATATACGGAAATTTCCAGATATTACCGAGGCCGACCGCAGCACCGGTCGCTGCCATAATAAACGCCCAGCGGCCCGTCCACTCACCATGCATTGATTTAGCGGGTCTGTTCATAAGAATCCTTGCGCGCAAAATTCTTCTGATTTTGGGGGAAATCACTTAAATGCTCAAGCCATGCAGTAAATCGCTTATGTATAATGGTCCGATGGCAGCAAATAAAAACTCTAAACAATCCGATAACACTATCGCCCAAAACAAAAAGGCCCGCTTCGAGTTTTTTATCGAAGAAAGCTTTGAGGCAGGCTTGGTACTGCAAGGCTGGGAAGTCAAAAGCCTGCGCGGTGGTAAAGCGCAGCTCAGCGACAGTTATGTGTTAATTCGTGATGGCGAAGCATGGTTAGCCAACGCTTTAATCACACCGTTAACAACAGCATCGACACATATCGTCCCAGCACCACAACGCGATAGAAAATTGTTGATGAAAAAAACGGAGCTCAACAAACTGATTGGCTCAGTCGAGCGCAAAGGCTACACACTAGTCCCACTTACAATGTATTGGATGCGTGGACTTGCCAAGATAAAAATTGCGTTGGCCAAAGGTAAACAATCTCACGATAAACGCGCCACCATTAAAGATCGCGATTGGCAGCGTGACAAAGCGAGATTGTTTAAAAATAACTAGAGCTTGTGTTCAACGACGGTATTGCATGCTTTCCGCCTTATCAGACACAAAAATAGCCACCAGCAATGGTGGATGAGAAATAAACAAGCCCTGACACTGGTTGAAAAACCGCATAAGCGTTACAATATTACCTGTTACCAAGGGGGCGACCTGGCTTCGACGTGGGTTACGAAACCTAAGGTGCATGCCGAGTATTTCAGTTTTTCTCGTAAATCAGACTGGAAAAATATAGTTGCTAACGATAACAACTACGCACTAGCTGCTTAATAACCAGTGAATGCCGTCCGACCAGAGCCGTGCTTGTGCGTCTGGTATCGGGCGTCGACTCTCACAAGACCGTCTTGACGTATGCTTGGTACTGATAGACTAAAACTTAACAAGATCGCTTCTGGTTTTCCCTGTTCATCGGGTAGCTTGAAGTTAAATTAATAGATGAAATAAGCATGTAGAGCTGAAGGCAGAGGATTTGCGGACGCGGGTTCGATTCCCGCCGCCTCCACCAAACACTAATAAACCACCTTCGGGTGGTTTTTTTATGTCTGCAAACTTTGTCGTTAGTGCCCTTTTTCTCACCAGTCAATTTTTTTGCTCTGCCAATCAACAAATCGCAGCGTTTCTCCATCGGGTAAATTCTCAAGAATAGTTAATAACTGTTCAGCGACAAATGCCGGGGTTAGTAACTTCTCTACGGGTACATTTTGTTGATACGGCCTGGATAAGGGTGTGTCGGTAGTGCCGGGATGAAAGGCAATCATATCAACATTTGGCGCACGTCGTTGATATTCGATTGCAGCGGTTTTTAGCAACATGTTTAACGCAGCTTTACTGGCACGGTAACTATACCAGCCGCCCAAATGGTTATCTGCAATACTGCCAACGCGAGCGCTGAACACTACCAGTTGGCAACTTTGTGCTGATTTTAAATACGGTAGTAATGCCTGCACCCACAACATGGGCACGATGCTGTTGCTGTGCATAATGGCCTGGCAATCTTCGGCATTAAATTGTTCCAGGCGTTTTTCTGGTTTTATGTCTGCATCGTGTAAGCGGCCGTTGCAGATGAATACTTTTTGCACCGGCACACTGTCGGGAAAACAATCCGCCAATACTGTTTTAATCGCCGATTGTGTGTATTCGACAGTTTGCCAGCGAATCTTTGCCGCCAAACCGGTCGGTGGCGGACTGCGACTGAACAACCATAATTGCTGACAATCATCATCACTTAATAAAGCTTGTCTTAAAGCGCTGGCAATCACGCCGCTGCCGCCGATAATAATTGCTGCATATGCCATTAATTTTACCTTTTTATTGCCTGATCAGGTCTTGCTACTTTGGGCTTGAGGCCGCATTGCTCCAGTAAGTCTTGCCAATGTTGGGTGTGGTTTTTTACTGCCAAATCAAATGCTGGCCAAATACCCTCCGGCTCATCAAGCAGATATTGCTGCCAGTAGTTTTTAACTTTCACGGGCGCTGTATCCGCATGCTGCATGGCAAATTGTCTGACCGCCGGCAACACAGCATCGCGATACTGGCTGACCAGCGCAATATAGGGTTGGACATGGCCGATATAGACTTTAAAAAATATGCCTTCCAGCTGCTGGGCACGTGGATTGGGTTTTCCCTGATAACACAATGGCTTTTCGTCTATACGCTGTTTAAGTAAGGCGCTGCTGGCGTTAAGCATCTGGGTGAGTTGTTGGGCGGATTTGATCAACGCGCCGAGATCATCCTGATATTGCCAGCGCTGTTGGATTTTTCCCCAGCGGGTAAGTTCTGAATCGTTTATTTCAGATAACAGTGTCTGCGTGGTTTGCGTTAAATAAATGAAGTCTTCGGCCAGTTGCCGACTAGCGGTCACAGATTTATCGATCGCTACCGGCTTGGCGGTGTGACTTAACAGCCCGGCCATTTCACTACTTGCCCAACTGGCCTGCCAGATTTCTGCCGGTAGTTGTTGACGTTTTTGCTGACTAACTTGCTTTAGTGTCGTCTTTAATGATTCATCATTAATATGTTGAATACAGACTTCAGCCTCGTGCATAAAACGCAGTGAGTAACGCAGCCGGTTTAACGGTTGCATAACCTTGCCAAGAATGGCGTTGCGCTCGCCGACCACCACTTGCAAGTTACAGCCATAAAGATCCAAAAACTCCAGCATATTGATTTCGATATCGGGAATATCAACCCGGCGCTCACGCACTCTTGGCCAGATAGCCGGCGGAATCTTTTCGGCTTGATTCACTTCAAGGTCCAATACCCGCGCCAACCTTTCAGGATAGGTATCCATAAGACCGGCCGGCGATGAAAACGGATCACAGCCGCTTAACAGCAGCACTGTCATAAAACTGTAAAGCCAACGTTGTAATTTAAATGAAATATAAAACATAGTGTTATGACCTGAATCGAACGGCAGTGTTGCCGGGCATAATTTAATGTCAGTGGATATTGCATTTCAGCTGCGGTCATCGCATGATTAGGATTAAGCAACGCCTCAACAGTTTCACCCACGGAGAAACGCATGGAAACCGATAGCAAATTACTCAGCCTGGATAAAAAAACGCGCAAAAAGTTGGAAAAAGTTGCTGAGCTGACACACCCGGATGCGGCGCGTGCCAGAGCCTTATTGGATCTTGATGAGGGTATGACACAGGCTGCTGCTGCAACGCATTCAGGTCTGACATTGCCACAACTTCGTTATTGGTTGGGTCGCTTTCGCAGTAAACAGCTGGAATGCTTTTTCCAGCTTGAATGAAGAAAAGCCGAAGCAGACAAAAGCAAAAAAAGCTGATAAAAGCAAAGCTGACAAAAAAGCGAAAAAAGACGATAAAAAAAGCAAAAAGTCAGATAAGAAAAAAGCCAAGAAAGCTAAAAAAAAGGCCCAGAAAAAATCTAAATAATAGCTTCCATTCACCAGACTTTACTTTAACAAACTGACCGTTGGCTGAATTATTTGCAGTGAATGAGTGGCGTCAGCCAAACAGACATTGCAATATATTTTGACATTCACTGAAAAGGGCTATAGTCTTTGTGTTGCTTGCAAGTTTTACCGAGATTTGTTTTCACGTTCGATGTTTTCGCTTTAGTGCAACACCTTTAAGAGTTATCGTCCTGTTATCAAACACCCGCGTCACTTACAGCACACCCGCCCAACTTTGGGTATTTTTTAGATTTAGAATAGGACGACATCATGTCAGCTACTGGTACAGTTAAATGGTTTAACGAAGCGAAAGGCTTTGGTTTTATCGAACAAGAAAACGGCCCTGACGTTTTCGCACATTTTCGTCAAATCCAAGGCGACGGTTTCAAAACCCTGACTGAAGGTCAACGCGTAACATTCGACGTGACCCAAGGCCAAAAAGGTCCACAAGCTGAGAACATCGTTGCCGCGTAAGCTGCAAAAGATTTAAAGCAAAAAAGCCCCGCACTGCGGGGCTTTTTTTTGCCTGCAATTTAAGATTCTTCCGGCTGCGCTTCAACAACCTGCTTGGCAAAGCCTTGATATGCGGCCCAAAATTCTTTGGCCATAGTATCGGGGAAAACATGAAACTCGCCGGCTTGCAGCGCCGCCACGATCGCCTCAGCCACCATCGAAGGTGGATCAGCAACATCTTCAAATCCCGCGTCAGTTGCCATATCCGTTTTAATGGGGCCCGGATGCACGCTGACCACTGCCGTGCCCTGCTCCGCCAATTGCGTTTGTAATGCCTGCGTTATCGAATAGGCCGCTGCTTTGGATGCCGCGTAGGTCGCAAACGCTGGAAAGGCACGCAGAGAAGCGATCGAATTTAATTGTACAAAAGCCCCGCCGCCATTTTGTTTCAATACCGGGGCAAATGCCTGTGCCATACGCATCAAACCCACGACATTAACCTTCATCTGAGCATCCAGCGCTTCAATAGCTTCTGGATCGAGCGCCGTGGCATTTTTCAAAATACCGGCATTATTGACAACAATATGCACATCTTCGGCAATCTGAGCTGCCCGGCTGATACTGCCAGCATCAGCAACATCAAGTTCAATGACCGCTACTTTTTCGCCATGCTCTAATAATAGTGGCTTAACCGCATCGGTATTGCGTACTGCTAAATAAACTTTCGCTGCACCTTTTTTAATAAATCCTTCAACGATGGCCTTGCCTATACCACGATTAGCACCAGTGATTAGCGCCGTCTTACCCTGTACATCAATTTTTGGATTCATTGTCTCTCCTTTGAAATTTCTGGCGTCACTACTTGAAGATGGGCACACAATGTAACTTGATCAAGGGGGCTGGCTCTTTTACATTAGTCTGATTTCGTCGACAGGTCAGATTAATGGATTTAGAAAACCTTAAACAACTACTGGATCAACTTCTGAATACAACACTGACCTGGGCCAGCAGTCCCATGTTTTATTCACAACTGGGCCTGATTGTTATTGGCTGTGTTGTCGGTTATGCGATTTCGACATTTATTCGCAAGCATATTCCTATTTTGCACCAACCACCGGTCGAAGGGCCTGCGAAAAATTTACGGCAATCCATATATAACAGTCGGGATTTGCTATTACCGCTGATGTTTATTCTGTCGTTGTCATTGACGGCAGACATCAGTAAATCACTGCTTGGCAAAGATGGTCTCGTGACGGTTGCCATGAGTTGGGCAGTGATTTTCATGTTGTACAAAATCATCGATCGGCTGGTCAACAAAACGCTGTTTAAAAAAATGGCTTATTGGATTTTGCTGCCTATTGCCATTTTGCACTTATTTGGCTGGCTACCACCTGTCATTGCCTATCTGGAAGAAATTTCTCTGGAAATAGGCAATATTGAGATCTCTGCCTATGGCGTTGTTCGGGTCATTATTTTTGGCTCGATATTGTTTTGGCTGGGCCGCTTGTCCAACACCGCTGGCCAGCAGATTATTCGTAGCCAGGAAGATTTGGATGCAGGTACCCGTGAGGTATTTGCCAAACTCTTTCAGATTGCACTGTTTTTTATCGTATTCCTTCTGCTGTTGCAGATTATGGGGATTAACCTCACCGCGCTGGCCGTATTTGGTGGTGCGTTGGGTGTCGGTCTTGGTTTTGGCTTACAGTCGATTGCTTCAAACTTTATTTCCGGCATCATTCTGTTGCTGGAACGCTCATTGAGTGTCGGTGATTATGTCGAAATGGAAGATGGTCGCAAAGGCATTATCCGTGAATTGAATATGCGGTCAACGACGTTAGAAACCTTTGATGGCAAAGACATCATGGTGCCGAATGAGCAATTTATCACCACCAGCTTTACCAACTGGACCCACAAAAATAACAAACAACGCTACGCGCTGGAATTTCAGGTTGCCTACAAAACCGATCTGCATTTCTTATTCGACTTGATCCGAAAAACGGTGGCCAGCCATCCCAGAGTTATTAGTGGGGAGGATATTCCCATTGAAGAACAGCCTGATGCTGAAATAGCCGGGTTTGGTGATTCTGGTGTCGATATTTTGGTGGAGTTCTGGATGGAAGGTATTGATGATGGTGCCAACCGGATCGGTGCCGATTTACTGCTGATGCTCTGGGATGCCTTTCATGAGCATGGTATTGAGCTTCCTTTCCCGCAGCGTGAAGTTAAAATTTTGAATCCCAGCTAATTGTTAATGCTTGCAATATGCTAACCTTCACATTTTATTCACATGGCACGACCACTTTAAAGCGGCCGTTGCGCGTCCTACGGGGAAAATCATGTCTGATTACGATAATCTGATGCTGGATAATCAATTGTGTTTTGCACTGTACAGTGCCACAAATGCCATTACCCGCGTTTACCGACAATTATTGGATGAACATGATTTAACATATCCGCAATATCTGGTGTTATTGGTATTGTGGGAAAAAGACGGTGTCGCAGTCAGGGATTTAATGCAGCGCCTGAAACTCGATTCGGGCACTTTGTCGCCTATATTGAAACGTTTGGAACGCGCCGGCTTAGTTAGCAAACAGCGTAACGATATTGATGAGCGAATTGTGCGTGTCTCGTTAACGGATAAATCCAGACAGCTCAAACCAATGGTCGCTGAAGTTCAAAAACAGGTTGCCTGTCAGACAGGCCTTGATAACAAGGAGTTTTTTGCGCTGCTGCAGCAGTTAAATCATTTGGCTGAAACGCTCAGCAAGCGTGAGGTAGTGCAAGTCAAACAAGCTTAAGTTACTTTTGGCCTGCGCCAGGCAGGCCAACTACCACCGGCCAATTTTCACCAACAATTGCCAGCCTAAATACAAAAATATTAATGGTAGTAATACCATCACCAGAATAAATTCAGCGAGCAAATAAATCACTGCTTCAACGCCCTGCTCCGCTTTGTTCTCAACGGCCTGTAATTTACCTCGTATATCTATGCTGTCGCGTATGCCCTGATACCATTTACGATCATTTTGCAGGTCTGTTTGTTGCAAATCCTTAAGGCTTTGTTGCGTGCTGTCGAGAACAGCAATCGCTTGCTGACGATCATTATCCAGCCAGTTTTGCATCTGATTGGCGGTAAGTGCAGTAATCGGCACGGCCAGACGCAAAATACTCAGAATAATCACGCCTCTCAATAGATTTTTTTGCAAAGACAGATTACTGCGGCGAATCAGCATGACTGCCACGGTGATTAGGATCAATAAAATCAATAAGCCACGAAAGAGTTCTATATCGCCGGCTGACAACAAAATTTTCTGAATGCCGATAGAAGCGGACGCAACTAATAAAATAAATGAAACTTGTTCAATTAAATCATTAAGTGGGTCCAGTATTTGTCCGGGTGTCAGTGTAACGCCGACCCCCATAGGCTCAATGGCAAGCTCTGTCCCCTGCACAACTGAAATTAATGCGTTCAAACCACGCGCCAATGCATAGACAGTTAAGGTTACTTTGAGCATTTCATTAAGTTGTGGACTGGCCATCGCCGTCAAAGGCAAGCAAGCCAGAATCAATAAAACCAACAATATAAAGTATGACCAGCGGCGTTGATTGGCCGTCATAATGCTTCCTAATCAAATTAAACCTGACATGAGCATAGCAAAAACCTTTGCTTACCGGCGGCTGACAGACCTCAGGAAAATCCTGAATTGAATCAGGAGAAACACTGATGTTTGTTTTGATAAGACAACGTACTATTGAAATCGTGAGCTTGGAGAGACAAGCGCTTTAATTAACTATATTGGAGAATTTATCATGTGGACTAAACCAGAATATTCAGATATGCGTTTCGGTTTCGAAGTAACAATGTACATCTGCAACCGTTAATACGCAGAAATTGCATAAAAAGAGCCCCGCTAGTCGGGGCTTTTTTATGCCTGATTTAATCGTCAAGTTCGTAATGCCGATCGGGACGGGTATCAGAATTGGCTTGATCACTGGCAGAGCGTAAACCGAGTAAATAAAACAAAATCAATAACAAATAAAACCATATGAGTCCATCATCTTTAACCGCACTCAGTAAAGCCCATACTGGCACCACATAAAAAAGGCCATTTAGCGCCATACTCCAAAACCGATTAAATCGCTGGTGAGCTAAATCATATAGATAGCCTGCAAACATGCCGGTCATATAGCCACCCACAATCGCCAGGATCAGCATCAAGAAAATGCCGGTCGCGCTAAGTTTTATCATCGATTTAATCCCGCATTAATCACGGCAATGCCCGCCAATTAATTTCACATTGTTATCACAGCATAAAGCTAGCATGATTAAGATAGCGAATAAGGCAGGAAAATTCATGGAACGGTTCAAAATATTATTCATTATGCTGTGTATGACGATGACAGCTTGTGCTGAAGAAGCAGCAGAAACGGTGGCAGAAAATATCGACCCCGTGCAGCACTTAACGGACTGGTGTTATGCCGATTGGCAACAAAAAGATTGGAAAATGGGCGATTCGCAAGTTTTGGCAAAAGATAATGCTGCTTTTAGCCAGGGCATTCGCAAGGTCTGCCGAGCACGCGCTGAACTGTATGCTGAAGGTTACGAAATATATCCTTTTATTGGTAATGACACCCAGCGGGAAATCTATGCCATGGTATTTTCATCAAGCGTTGAAGAAATCAAATCGCATATCCGCGAGTACTTGCCAGCCTTACAAAAAATCTAACTTAACATTACGTCGTTTTAACACTGGCTGAATCAATCTTTTGACTCTATGATGCAGGGCATTTGTCCGTTGCTAAGAGAGTTCTTAAAGATGCAAACGTCATTAAAACGCACTATTTCTGCTTTTCAATATCACATTGAACAACTACGACATAACCGGCTGTTTGAACTACTGGTAGTCGCAGTGATTATCTTTTCGGCGTTATTGGCTGGCGCCAAAACTTACGATATTTCATACAAAATGTCGCAAATCCTGCAATGGATGGATTATGCAATCACCTTGTTTTTCCTGGTTGAAATCAGCATTCGATTTCTTGGCGAAGCCAACAAACGAGATTTCTTTAAAAATGGCTGGAATATATTTGACACAGTCATTGTCATGGCCAGTTTAATTCCTATAGAGAACAGTGAGCTGGCTTATATTGGTCGACTCCTCCGGATCTTCCGGGTTTTACGGATGATTTCCATTATCCCGGAACTACGTCACCTGCTGAACTCTCTGCTGAAAGCCCTGCCGCAGCTGGGTTATGTGGCGCTGATGATGTTTATTATTGTTTATATCTTTGCCGCTATTGGCACCAGCTTGTTCGCCAGCATTAACGAAACGTTATGGGGCGACATCACTATTTCGATGCTCACTTTGTTTCGGATCATGACTTTTGAGGACTGGACTGATGTTATGTACGAAACTATGGCCGTTTATCCGCTGAGTTGGATTTATTATTTGCTGTTTATCTTTTTAAATACGTTTGCATTTTTAAATATGCTGATTGGTATTGTCGTAAATGTCATGGAACAGGAACGTCGCGAAGTATATCAACGTACTCATAAAAATGATTTAACCATTGATGATTTATCAACACAGATTGATGAGCTTAAACAGATGATTATTCAAAAGGCTCCCTAAAAAGGCATCGAGTTATTTTCACGCTGGATTCACAAGCGGCTCGCCACTATCATTTTTTTCAGTGGAGAAAGTGGATGCTACGTCATGCCTTATGTTATCTATTGCTTATGTTGACTTTAGGAGGCTGTGCTTCCTCTAAGCCCCCCATTCGTACCGAAGCTTATGTTGATTTAAGCAGGTTTATGGGTGACTGGTATGTCATTGCCAATATCCCAACCTTTATCGAGAAAGGTGCCCATAACGCGATAGAGTCATATGAAATGAATGATGATGGCACAATTGCCACCACGTTTCGATTTCGTGAGGGTAGCTTTGATGGTGAGGTAAAAACTTATCATCCAACCGGGTTTGTTGAAGATGATGGCTCTAATGCTATTTGGGGCATGCAATTTATCTGGCCAATTAAAGCTGATTACCGCATCGTGTATTTAAATGATGATTATACGCAAACCATTATCGGCCGCCAGCAACGCGATTATGTATGGATCATGGCACGCACGCCGAGCATTCCGGAGAAAGACTACACCGACTTATTGCAGCTTCTGGAAACCGAAGGTTATGACATCAGTAAAATTCAAAAAGTACCGCAGCAATGGCCGGAATAATAGGCATTAAATGAAAGCTCAGCTTGATGATAAAACTATCGCCGAACCTGCACCGCGAATGATTGAAGCGGCAAATTCTGCCGATATTGATGCGCTAAATATCCTGCTTAACCAATGTGCCAGCGCTATGGCTTCTCAGGGCATGCGACATTGGTTGGGTGTCTACGACAAACAGTCGGTAACGACAAACGTGCAGCAAAAAACAGTTTTCACACTACGTGATAAACAGCGCATTGTTGCTTGTGTGGCATTGGCTTCAGCGCCAGCCGGTTATTATGCTGATTGTTGGCCAGAAGCACCAAAAGCCGACTGTTATCTGACCATGTTAGCCGTGTCGCCGGACTACCAACAGCAGGGATTAGGCAAATTAATGGTGCAATATTGTCAACGGCAGATACCAGCAGGGCAGACACTGCAACTCGATGCGGTGGCGCATTACCCGGCTTTGCTCGATTTTTACCGCCAGCTGGGTTTTCAGCAAATTGCTGACGGTATCGGTCTTGGCGATAAACGTTATTTATTCAGTTGGTCAGCCAAGTAACGTCGTTAACAGCATAATAATAAAAAACCCGCCCATGAGACCGATGGTCGCCGTGGTCTGATGACCATTACGGTGGGTTTCGGGGATAACCTCATGCGACACCACAAAAATCATCGCCCCGGCCGCAATCCCTAACCCCAAAGGATAAGAAACCGGCAGACCGCTGGACAGAAAAATACCCAGCACTGCGCCGATGGGCTCTACTAAACCTGTCATAGCCGCAATCAGCACCGCTTTACCGACTGGCATATTAATCCGTTTTAGCGCCAATACCACGGCGAGGCCTTCTGGAATATTCTGAATTGCAATAGCGGCTGTCAGCGGAATACCGACTGATAAATTGCCATTGGTATACCCTACCCCAATCGCCATGCCTTCCGGAAAATTATGTAAGGCAATGGCTAATACAAATAAACTGACCCGGCTGACCTGTTGATAACCCGCCCCACAAGGCCCACTGTGGGCATGTTCATGCGGCAAATAATAATCAAGCCCCAGCATCAGCAATACGCCGCCAATCATGCCAAAAATCACGACCAGTACCCCGCTGGTAGCATTGCCTGCGATCAGGGTGCCGGCTTCAATGCCGGGCAAAATTAATGAAAAGAAACTGGCTGCCAACATCATGCCAGCAGCCATGCCCAACATCGTGTCTTCAATTTTGATCGGCAGATTTTTAATGAACAGACCGGGAGCAGCCCCTAAAGCGGTTGACGCTGCACCGACGGCGCCGCCTATCAACGCCCATTGCAAAAACAAAGGCTCTACGCGATTAAAAGCCGTCAATAAATTAGCAATCAACATAAACAACATGGCACCGATCACAGTCGCCAGTGACAGTGTTATCCACGGTCGGGTTTGCATTTGTGCCCGCCAACTGCTGAGTAAATTAGTGACAGATTGTTTCACTGCACCTTGCTGCATGTGCTTCTCCGTATTAAGGTTGCTGCTTGGACGCCAACCGCCAGATTTGGTTGCCGAACTGTTTATGGACAATTTGTGAGTTTGGAAACTTATGCGGGTTTGATATTTCCAACCGAATGTAGATTATGCGAGGCATGAAATTATGCAGGCATTACAAGAACATTGGATTAATTGCCCCTACTGCGGCGAAGCTATTAGTGTATTGATAGATTGTAGCGTTGCCGAACAGGATTATATCGAAGACTGTCAGGTCTGTTGCCGTCCAATTGAGTTCCAGGTTTATGCGGAAGCCGATGGCAATGTGACGGTAAATGTTTTTAATGAGAATGAATAGCACTTTTAAGGAAGATTATCCTGTTATTAACGGGATAGTTTGCTCATCC
>DASSWO010000220.1:0-3305 GCA_035704795.1 Methylophaga sp.
CCGTATTTGCTTCATTTGGCGCGCATCCGAGTTTTGAAGTGGCGCTGGAACGCACTGTCACCGAATTACTGCAGGGCCGCGGTTTGGATCAACTGGACGTATTTCATCCACCGACCTTTGATCTGGATGAAGTCGCCTCCCCTGCTAATCTGGAAATGCACTTTATCGATTCAAGTGGTTATATTTCGTATGATTTTTTCCGCGAAACGCCTGATTATGATTTCTTTGACTGGGATCATGATGATGCCACCGCCGATGAATTTAAATTTCTGAGCGACAAAATTCACGGGTTGGGATTTGATATCTATATTGCCGATTATGAGCATCTGGATGTTTATGCCTGCCGGATTCTGGTGCCGGGCATGTCTGACATTTATCCCGTTGATGAACTGGTCTGGGAAAACAACAATGAAGGCGCGTTGTTTCGTGAGGATTTTTTGACCCTGAAAGACGGTGATGCCGACGGGTGGCAGGATATTTTAGACCGGCTTGATGAGGGCGGTTATAACGACCAAACGCCGGTGGCACCATTTATCGGGCTGGCCCCGGATCCCGGCACCTTATGGGCTGAGATTCGCCTTGGCGAACTGAAAGCGATGCTCTATCTGGCCCTGGAAGATGAAGAAGCCATCGATTGGATTGATTGGTGTTTAGCACTGGATCAGGCCAGCGAACAAAACATCCTGCATTACCGTTGTCTGAAAGCGCTATTGGAAATCAAATGGGATGATGAACGCGATTATGCTGATTACACGCAAGGCTTAGCGCTGATGTATGGCCAGCAAAATGTCGATGATAGCCTGCAAATCGTCGAAGGCGAAAAACTGTTCCATAACCTGCATTGCCCAGGCCTCAGCCTGGAAGGTTTCGCTCGCCACAATGCCTTATTGGCTGGCTATGAAAAACTCCAGAAAGCAAAACGCGCGCACTGGTCAAAATAAGCTGAATTAATCTGTGCCAGTCTTATTTTGACTGGCATTTTTCAGCTCAAACCCGCGAACAATGACGTAGGCAATTAGCGCAAAAACAAATACCACCAGATACAGCCAGGCAATACTTTGCAAGGTTTCAATTAAGGTGCGGTAAATTTCAATGACCCAGCGCTCAATTGTTAATTCAAGCACCTCAACCTTGTCGAAATGTGCCGTGATATAGCGCTCCAGCTCGTATAGTCGCACGCCGCCGGAAATCCCCACCACATAGGTCGCAAAGACAATATATTTTTGCCAGGCATGGCTTATCGGGTCTTTGATGATCCGTTGAAAAATCTCAGCTATTGGCTTTTTAAATAAGCTGACGATGGCCACGCAAACCAGCAGCGCCAATACAAAAGTCACGATAAGCAAAGTGAAAAACATATTGCCTCCCAGGCTGTTATCAACAGGACTTATGGGTTAAAGCCAATTTAATTAACGGTTTTGCTGGTTTCATACTGTGGATTTTGTAACTGTGGATCACCTTCAGGTAAACACTTAAAAGTCACATCATAAAAATAACGCACTTTGTGCCGTTTACGCAGTTGCGTCACCAGCACTTTTTGCCCTGATGCATCGCAATGCGCTTCCGCCTGCCCCAACGCCAGGCCTTTGGCTTCAGAATCATTGAGGCCATCGCTGCTGACTGAATAAGTATCACCGCCAATATTGTTGACACCAGAGGTTTTCAAACCGCAACCAAGTAGCATCAAAGACATTAGCGCTAACAACCATAATAACTTTTGCATAATCAATTTCCGATAGATAGGTTGGTTGATTGTAAGCTTAGTTTACGAATCCCACATCACATCTTCATTCTGCTCGATGGCCGCTCTCAGTAAGCTAATCAACGGCAGCGCCCGCTGTGACAAACCCGGTTTAAACTCAGCATCAGGGTCGGTTTGCTGCTCAGCAGCTTTACTATCGGCAACCGCTTTTTCCAAGTTTGCCAATGCTGCCGGTAAATCTTCAGGATTGAAAGCACTAGGCACGGTACCACTATGGCCCATAATTTTTAGCATTTGCTGAGCAACATCACCAAACATCGTGATATCGGCATGAGCGGGCGAACTAAAAGTAACTAACATGGTTATTCTCCTGCTAAGTAATATTCCATAGTAAACGCCTTGGGCACATTAATTGTTTAATCTTTTTAACACGCCATCGCTGAATTCTGCCTTTAAGCGCATAAGTGGGGGAGCGTACTGAGCTGTTATCGTCATTCCACTACCTTAGTGGTTAAGGTCTTTACTGAAGATCGATAACAATTTTGCCGGATATTTTTTGTTTTTTTACCCGCGGTTATTTAGCAATGTATTACATCTTTTGCTGTGTACCGCTCTTTTTGAGGAATGTTGCCATGAATAATATTGTTTACATTGTCGGCGCTATCGTCATCGTCCTGTTTATCCTGTCATTTCTGGGACTGCGTTAAGTCTTGGCGTTATTTCGACGGACCTTAATGAATTTAAAGTCTCTGTCTATATGGTCCGAATAACGGATTGTCACTACTTAAGATAAGTGATAATAAATAACTTATAAAACGCATAAGGACTTGCGATAAATGTTTTCAATGAGAGAGGGGCACATTACCGGGCTTATCGTTATGACTTATTTTTTTTAAACCGGGTAATGCCGGTTTTCAACGGATAATTTGCCCAAATTCAATAAGCTGATTCAGGCAAATGATAACCCGTTAGCTGACGAGAAAACCTGTAGGCAAATTGTAAACTTTGCATGTGCAGGTTTACTGGTCGATATCAGCCGCCGACGAGTCTTTCTGCTGTTTCGACTGGCGTATGACGAATATCCTCGCCCTCGACCATAAAAATGACATGTTCAGCCACATTGCAGGCATGGTCACCTACCCGTTCCAGCGCTCGCAGTACCCACATCACTGACATACATCGGGAAATATTACGGGTATCTTCCATCATGAACGTTAACAGCGCTCGGGTAGCCGCTTTATATTCTTCGTCAACGATTTTATCTTCTTTCATGACCCGCAGCGCTTGCTCAGAATCCAACCGCGCAAAGGCATCCAAGGCATCGTGAAGCATCGTCAACACGTGACTCGAAATATGACGGACTTCTACATAACCACTCGGCGCCTGACCTTCCTCAGACAATGCAATGGCAAGTTTGGCAATTTTCTTGGCTTCGTCACCGACGCGTTCTAAATCAGCAACCATTTTAATGATAGCAATGACCAGACGAAGATCCATGGCAGCAGGTTGACGACGGGCGATGATACGGACTGCTTCTTCATCCAACTCCAGCTCCAACTTATCGACAATTTTGTCTCCGTTGCGCACTTCTTCCGCCAAATGA
>DASSWO010000266.1:0-15939 GCA_035704795.1 Methylophaga sp.
GAGATCCGATTCCTGGATACCATAAGGCACGGTGTTAAGTAATAATTGTTGGCGTTGTTGGCTTTGCCGCAAAGCTTGCACCAACCGGATTTTTGAGCTTAAAGATCGGTGAACCAATAGCCACACCAAAATGGTGGTCACGACAACAAAAATGAGGCCCTTGAAAGTTTGCAATTGAGATAGTGCATTTTTGTCTTGAGCCAAGAGTTCAATCAGTTGATCTGAAAAGACTATCCACAAACTGGCGAAAGCCGCGTATAGCAACGCAATACGCACAGGCGCAAAATAGCCGGCGCGCTGATTGCTTTTCAGCCGCGCAGGTAAATCATTAAACCATAACCCCATTAGCAGCCATCCTGTTGGCAATTTATCCAGCCGACTATAACAAATCACGCCCTTTACTGCCGTAACAGATCTATTACACTGCAATGTCTGCTTTTTAACGAGATGCCCATGCACGGACTTTTGCTGGCGGTTGCGGCTTATGCCATTTGGGGTGGCTTCCCTTTATATTTCCATTATCTGAGTCATGTTAGTGCTACGGAGGTGTTGGCGCATCGGATTATCTGGTCATTACTGGCAACGCTGCTGATCGGTATTTTACTCGGCCGCTGGCGCAGTTTGACAAGATTGGTGATTCACAAACGACAAATGGCCTGGTTGGCCGTTTCATCGCTGCTGATCGCCATTAACTGGTTCATTTATATTTGGGCGGTGTCAGAACAACGGGTGCTGGAAGCAAGTCTCGGTTATTTTATTACACCGGTGATGAGCTTATTATTGGCCCGGCTAATACTCCAAGAACGGTTGCACAAATTACAAGCCGCTGCTGCTGTATCAGCCGTGATGGCCATTATCTGGGAGCTTATTAGCCTGGGCGCGTTGCCCTGGGTTGGCTTGTCGTTATCGATCGCATTTGCCTTGTATGGTTTGATCCGCAAAATGCATCCGGTGGATGGTTTGAATGGCCTGACAGCTGAATGTTTATGGTTGTTACCGTTTACACTGATTTGGCTCGGCTGGCAGGCCTGGTTTATTCCCGGTGCTTTGGCTTTTGGTGGTGATGATTTCACTACCTGGATGCTGGTAGGTGCTGGCCTAATTACCGCTTTACCACTGGTGTTATTTGCCATGGCTGCAAAGCTGGCAGATTTATCGGTGGTCGGTTTTTTTATGTACCTGAATCCAACATTGCAATTTCTGATCGGTGTATTTGTGCTGCACGAAGCTTATCCACCTGAGCGGCTGATCACTTTTGTGCTGATCTGGATAGGCATGCTGCTCTTTATTGCCGGTATGTGGCAACAACGCCAGCAAAAATTAGCCATGTAAAAAAACCCGTTACAGCAAAGCTGAAACGGGTTCGTATTTTGGTGCCGTTGGCCGGACTCGAACCGGCACACCCTAAGGCACTACCCCCTCAAGATAGCGTGTCTACCAATTTCACCACAACGGCAAGACGCAGTATTTTACGGAATATCAGGGAGGTCTGCTGGAGTTTCTTCGCTAATAACAGGCTCTTCAGTCACCACAGAATCTGTGATGCTGCTACCACGATCAGCATCACCGGCAAGATAAGCCAATGTCAGACTGGTAATAAAAAAGATTGTCGCCAGAATCGCACTGCCGCGGCTCAAAAATGACGCTGAACCCTGACTGCCAAACAAACTGCCGGAAGCACCACCGCCACCACCAAAGGCAGCGCCAGCATCAGCACCTTTACCATGCTGGATCAGTATTAAACCAACCAGAAACAGTGACACAACAATGTGAATCACCAAAATAATAGCATCCATTTACTTTCCTAATTTTGAATTGCGGCTTGGCATATTTTAACGAAATCTGCCGCATCACGCGAACTGCCACCGATAAGGCCACCATCGACATCGGGCTTGGCAAACAATGGGCCGGCATTATTACCTTTTACACTGCCGCCGTAAAGTATTTGCACATTTTCGGCGATTTTCGGGTTGTGTTTGGCCACCCGTTGCCGCATAAGTGCGTGTACATCCTGTGCCCATTCCGGACTGGCGGTTTTACCGGTGCCGATTGCCCATACCGGTTCGTACGCCAACACTGCTTTCGATAAACTCTCAACACCCTGCCGGGCGATAATAATATCGAGTAAGCGAATTACCATTTCTTCCGTTTGGCCTAAAGCGTGTTCTTCCGGACTTTCACCAATACAGACGATGGGAATAATGCCGAATTTAATCGCCATTTCGTATTTTTCAGCAATGATATGGTCCAGAAATACCTGATCCAGATTGAGCTCAGCATATAAACAGCGCCGTTCGGAATGCCCCATTAGCACGTATTGACAGCCAAAATCTTTGAGCATCGCGGCCGAAATTTCACCCGTATAGGCACCCGCCTCGAACTGCGACAGGTTTTGTGTACCCCAGGACAATCCCGTATTTTGCAGCGCAGATTGTACCTGCTGTAGATATAAAGCCGGGGGAAATAACGCAACATCGACATCAGCAAAGCTGTCACGCTGCGCCAAAATGGCATCCAGCAATGCTTTATTGCTGGCGCTATTGCCGTTCATTTTCCAGTTACCAGCAATCAGCGGTGTTCGCACAGACATCGACTCTCAAAAAATATGGGATTAGCGTACCGACTGTGATCGGGATAAGCAACGATCAGCCGGCTTCAGATAATAAAATCAGCTATCAATGGCGTTTTCAATCACAGCAGCCAAGTGTTTGGCCAATTGATTAGTTTGCGTTGCATCGCGACCTTCCACCATGACCCGAATCACTGGTTCAGTGCCCGATGGGCGTAGTAATACCCGGCCATTATCACCCAGTTGTTGTTCAGCGTCGGCGACAGCGTCAGCAATTTCTGGGTGATCAGCTAAATTAATCATTTTGCTGAGCCGAACATTAATTAACTGCTGCGGATACTTAAAAATGGCCGAGCGTAAATCATGCAAACTGCTGCCACTTTGCTGTACTTCGGCAAGAACCTGCAAAGCAGCGACAATACCATCACCGGTAGTGGTTTTATCAAGACAAATAATATGTCCTGAGGCTTCACCGCCTATCATGCCATCAACTTGTTGCAGTTTCTCCATGACATAACGGTCACCGACCTTGGCACGATGCAGCGTGATGTTGTGTTTATTTAAGGCATGTTCCAGCCCCAGATTAGACATTTGTGTGCCGACGACATGTGCTGACGATTGTCCCTGGCGTTGACGGCCGCGGGCAATAATAAACAGCAAATCATCACCATCAACCACCTCGCCTTTATGGTCGACCATTATCAAACGATCGCCGTCACCATCCAGCGCAATACCCAGATCCGCCTGATTTTCCAAGACACTGGCTTGCAGTAAACGTGGTTCGGTAGCACCACAGTTCAAATTAATATTGAGACCATCCGGCTCGGCACCTATGACAATGACCTCGGCACCCAGTTCACGAAATACGTTTGCTGCGATGTGATAGGTGGCACCATGCGCACAATCGACAACAATTTTCAGGTTCGTTAAATCAACGCCACTGGATATAGTGCTTTTACAAAATTCGATATAACGGCCAGCCGCATCACCAACCCGAAACGCCTTACCCAGATATTTGGATTCCACCGTGGTCAGTGGTTTATCCAGCATAGCTTCAATTTCCAGCTCAATAGCATCCGGTAATTTTGTGCCCTGGGCGGAGAAAAATTTAATACCGTTATCATGATAGGCATTGTGTGAAGCGCTAATAACAATACCGGCCTGGGCATGAAATGTACGGGTCAGATAAGCAACCGCGGGGGTTGGCATGGGGCCCAGCAGATAAATATCCACACCGGCTGCCGATAAACCAGCCTGCAATGCTGACTCAAACATATAACCGGAAATCCGGGTGTCTTTACCAATCAGCACTTTACTGTGACGTTCTTTAGCCAGTACCCGACCGACTGCCCAGCCCAGTTTCAGGACAAAATCAGGTGTAATAACACCCTCACCGACCTTGCCGCGAATGCCATCAGTGCCAAAATAACGTCGTTTTGTTTCAGTCAAAATCTTCAACCTGTTGTACATGCTGGCATAAGGTTATTGCCTGCACCGTTTCTCTAACATCATGGCTACGAATGATCTTCGCACCCTGCCATACCGCTATTGAAGCCAGCGCTAAACTACCTGCCAGTCGTTCATCTACCGACACATTTAGCATAGCGCCGATGATTGATTTACGCGACACACCAACCAATAACGGCAAATCCATTTTTGTAAAGTCGGCCAGATGTTTCATCAACCGTAAATTATGCCGCGCCTTTTTACCAAAGCCAAAACCGGGATCTAAAATAAGATTGGAACGGGGTATTCCCGCCGCCTCACAGGCTGCGATACGCTCCAGTAAAAAGTCTTTAACTTCCTGCACGACATTCGCGTAATGCGGCTCTTGCTGCATGGTTAGTGGCGTGCCCTGCATATGCATCAAACATACCGGCACCTTTAATTCGGCAGCGGCCTTTAACGCGCCATCACCGCGCAAAGCATTAACATCATTAATAAGTCCTGCGCCGGCGGCTACCGCTGCGCGCATCACATCGGCTTTCAGCGTATCGATCGAAATCGGCACATTAAGTTCGGCAGATATCGCCTCAATGGCCGGCACCACACGGCGAATTTCTTCTTCAGCATCAACGGGGGTACTGCCGGGACGGGTTGATTCACCGCCAATATCAATAATCGCCGCACCATCAGCGACCAATTTTCGGGCTTGTTGTAAGGCTTTATCAGCAGCAAAAAACTTGCCGCCATCAGAAAAGGAATCCGGCGTGACATTAATAATCCCCATCACGCAGGGCGCGGACAAGTCCAGAGACTTGCCCGCACAGTTGAGAATGGTCATGCCGGTTTTAGTTCAATTGATCGGCTGGTTTACCGCTTGGCTCAACGTCGCTCTCACCTGAAGCTGCAGGCGGTGGTGTTGAGGATTTATCATCCCAGCCTTTTGGTTCGCCTGGTTCACGGCCATTCATAATGGCATCAATTTGTTCGCTGTCTATCGTTTCATATTTGATCAACAGTTTGGCCATGGTATGCAATTTATCCATGTTTTCCGTCAGGATGTTTTTAGCACGGTCATAGTTACGCGTGATCAATGCCCGAACATCTTCATCAATTTGCTTAGCCGTTAAATCAGATACTGCTTTGTGCTGAGTAACGCTCCGGCCAAGAAATACTTCACCTTCGTCTTCACCATAAGACAGCGGGCCCATATTGTCGGACAAGCCCCATTTGGTGACCATGTTATGAGCAAGTTCTGTAGCTCGCTGGATATCATTTGAGGCGCCAGTGGTCACGGCTTCAGCGCCAAAAATCATTTCTTCGGCAAGACGGCCACCATACAAGCTGGAAATCTGGCTTTCCAATTGTTGTTTTGTGTAGCTGTATCTATCTTCTAAGGGTAGGAACATGGTGACACCCAGCGCGCGACCACGAGGAATGATACTGACTTTATAGACAGGATCATGACCCGGTACACTCCGGCCAACAATGGCATGTCCGGCTTCATGATAAGCGGTCAGCTCTTTCTCTTTGTCACTCATGACCATTGAGCGACGTTCCGCGCCCATCATGATTTTATCTTTGGCTAATTCAAGATCTTCCATTGACACGAGTCTTTTATCTGATCGGGCAGCAAATAAGGCAGCTTCGTTCACCAGATTGGCCAGATCAGCACCTGAAAACCCCGGCGTACCACGTGCAATAACATTCGGTTGCACATCATCGTCAGCGGGCACTTTGCTCAAATGAACTTTGAGGATTTGTTCACGACCACGGATATCAGGTAAGGGCACAACGACCTGACGGTCAAAACGACCAGGACGCAACAAGGCTGGATCCAAAACATCAGGACGGTTGGTAGCAGCAATAATAATGACGCCCTCATTGCCTTCGAAACCATCCATTTCGACCAGTAATTGGTTTAAGGTCTGTTCGCGTTCATCGTTACCACCGCCCAGGCCTGCGCCACGGTGACGACCGACAGCATCAATCTCATCAATAAAGATAATACATGGTGCATGTTTTTTGGCTTGCTCAAACATATCGCGCACACGCGAAGCACCTACACCGACAAACATTTCGACGAAATCCGAACCGGAAATCGTAAAAAACGGCACTTTGGCTTCACCGGCAATAGCTTTAGCCAGCAAGGTTTTACCGGTACCCGGTGAACCGACCATCAAAATACCGCGCGGAATACGACCACCCAGTTTTTGGAATTTGCCCGGATCACGGAGGAAATCAACCAGTTCGTGCACTTCTTCTTTGGCTTCTTCAACACCGGCAACATCTTTGAATGTCACTTTAACCTGATCTTCATTGAGCATACGGGCTTTGCTTTTACCGAATGACATCGGGTTTTTGCCGCCACCGCCCTGCATTTGACGCATAAAGAATATCCATACGCCGATTAACAGCAGCATAGGGAACCATGAAATAAAGATTTGCATCAGCAGACTGGTTTTTTCGACAGGCTCGGCTTGAATCGCAACGCCGTTATCCAGCAAATCACCGATTAAACCGGGATCATATTCCGGGCTGTAGGTAGTAAATTTACTCCCATCACTGAGCTCTCCGGTAATCGTGCGGCCCTGAATCTCTACATTGCTGACAGCGCCTTGTTTAACACTGCTAATAAAGGTTGAGTAATCCATTTCGCTTTGTTTGGATTGCTCAGGGCCAAAATTATTGAACACCGACATCAGTACCATGGCGATGACAACCCATAAAACAATATTTTTCATCATGTCACTCAATGTGTTTACCTCTAGCCCTGTTGATTGACGGCATTATTTTCGGCCCCGGCCGAGCAAATAGACTTCGCGGCTACGCGCACGCGACGCTTGTGGTTTGCGGGTTACAACTCTGTCAAATTGTGTTCGCATTGCCTTTAAAAAAGATTCAAATCCTTCACCTTGAAATACTTTGACCAGAAAATCACCGTGTTTACTCAGGTGTTGACTGGCAAAATCCATCGCCAGTTCGACCAGATACATACTACCTGGCTGATCAATGGCATCTACCCCCGTTATATTGGGGGCCATATCTGATAATACAAGATCAATTTCCCGACCGGCGACGATAGTTTCTAATTGTTCGAGTATATTCGCTTCGCGAAAATCACCTTCGATAAAATGCACGCCGGTCAAAGGCGTCATCGGCAAAATATCCAACGCAATTACCGTACCTTTATCGCCAACTTTATGCAGCGCATAATCTGACCAGCCACCGGGTGCGGCGCCCAAATCCACCACCGTCATACCCGGCCGGATTAATTTGTCTTTGAGGTCAATTTCTTCGAGCTTGAATGTCGCCCGGGAGCGATAGCCTTTCTGCTGAGCCTTTTTGACAAAAGGATCGTCAAAATGCTCTTTCAACCAACTTTGGCTGGATTTACTTCTCGCCATGGGTCCAGTTTGCTGCGGCTTTTTTATCAGCCGTCAGCACCAGAATCAGGCCCAGTACACTAATAAACAAATATAGATTTTGACTGAGCCAGTGCAAATCATCGAATCGCTCAATTAAGGCACTCTCAGCACGCCAGTCCGAATTGGCTTTGACTGCGGCCATTTCTGGCTGAATATAAACGGTGAAAACCAGGGTCAATGACAGCATAACCAACAACAACCAAGACCGCCAGGAACGAGTAATTTGCAGCCGTTCCACAAATAATTTGCCGAGTAGCAACATGGTGCCACTGACCAGACCAATAATATTGACTGCGTAAAATAACGTACCGGCATATTCAGCAGCAACTTGGGTATCTATGGTTGCAAATGCCAGCGGTACAGCCAAATAACCGATAGCCCATAAGCTCCCCACCCACAGGGTGAGCAGTAAACGTTCACCGGCAAAATCAGCGTAGGCCAAAATCTTTAGCTCTGATAATGAATAGCAACAATTTCATACTCGATAGCACCACCCGGTGCTTGCACAGTGGCAATATCGTCAATTTCTTTGCCGATTAATGCGCGGGCAATCGGTGATGAAATCGAAATACGATTTTGCTTAATATCTGACTCGTAATCCCCCACAATCTGATAGCTGACCTTTGCATCACTTTCAATGTTCAGTAATTCAACCGTGACACCAAACACCACCCGGCCATCTTGCGGCAAACTTGCAGGGTCTATGACATGCGAATCACCCAGGGTTGATTCAAGCTCCTGAATACGGCCTTCAATAAAGCTTTGTTGTTCACGGGCCGCATGGTATTCAGCGTTTTCTTTCAAATCGCCATGGGCGCGGGCTTCAGAAATAGCCTCAACCACTGCCGGCCGTTTGACCGTTTTTAATTCATGCAATTCGGCTTTCAGTGCTTCGGCACCACGTAAAGTAATTGGCACAGCCATTACGCTAATTCTCCGTGTAAAGTCTGTAAGCGATTTACTGACACACTATCTTCGCAGTTAAGCGCCAGAATGGTGGCCCGCGCTGCGGCAAGTGTCGTAGTGTAATTGACCTGATGCTGCAAAGCAGCTCGACGAATTTCCCGCGAATCAGCTACTGCCTGACGGCCTTCTGTGGTATTCACAATCAGTGAAATTTCATCGTTTTTGATCATATCAACAATATGTGGCTGACCTTCAGCCACTTTCTTAACACGTTCACAGGGCACGCCGGCCTCTGTCAAGGTGTGCTGCGTGCCGCGAGTAGCCAATAATTCAAAACCCAGACTTTGTAAATCACGGGCAATCGCTACCACCGAATTTTTATCGGCTTCACGTACTGAAATAAAGGCTTTACCACCCGTTGGCAGACTGACAGAAGCGGCTAACTGTGATTTGGCAAAGGCTTCACCAAAACTGCGGCCAATGCCCATGACTTCACCGGTAGATTTCATTTCGGGGCCGAGGATTGGATCCACCCCCTGAAATTTAATAAACGGGAATACCGCTTCTTTAACCGAGTAATAACTTGGAATGACTTCTTTAGTCACACCCTGCTCAGCGAGACTACGGCCAGCCATACAACGGGCAGCGACTTTGGCTAATGGCACACCAATCGCTTTTGACACATACGGCACCGTCCGTGACGCACGTGGATTTACTTCCAGAATAAAGATGCGATCGCCCTGAATCGCAAACTGGGTATTCATCAAACCTACTACGCCAAGTTCACGGGCCATTTGAGCGACCTGAACACGCAGCTGATCCATGATTGCCGGACTCAAGCTGTAAGGCGGGATCGCACAAGCGGAGTCACCCGAATGTACACCAGCTTGTTCGATATGTTCCATGATGCCGCCAATCAAGACATCTTTGCCGTCACAAATAGCATCAACATCGACTTCAATCGCATCATCCAGGAAACGATCCAGCAATACCGGTGAATCATTGGAAACCGATACGGCGGTCAGCATGTAGCGCTGCAACTCTTCTTCGTTATAAACGATTTCCATCGCCCGGCCGCCCAGTACATACGATGGACGCACGACTAATGGATAACCGACTTCGGCCGCTAATGACACAGCAGTATCGATGGAATGCGCCAAACGATTCGGCGGCTGCAACAAACCCAGTTTTTCGACCATTTGCTGGAAGCGCTCACGATCTTCAGCATGATCAATGGCATCGGGTGAGGTACCGATAATCGGCACACCAGCAGCTTCCAAAGCACGCGCCAGTTTCAGCGGCGTTTGGCCGCCAAACTGGACAATAACGCCTTTAGGTTTTTCCAGGGCAACAATTTCCAGTACATCCTCCAGCGTCAGCGATTCAAAATACAGACGATCTGAGGTGTCATAGTCGGTCGAAACAGTTTCCGGATTACAGTTAACCATGATGGTTTCATAACCATCTTCACGCAGCGCTAATGCCGCATGCACGCAGCAATAGTCAAACTCAATGCCCTGACCGATCCGATTCGGACCACCGCCCAAAATCATGATTTTGTCACGATCGCTTGGGTTAGATTCGCACTCATCATCGTAGCTTGAATACATATACGCAGTGCTGGTTGAAAATTCAGCCGCGCAGGTATCTACACGTTTATAAACCGGCCGCACACCGGCTTGATGACGATAATTGCGAACTTGTTTTTCAGTTTTGTGCAGTAATTTGGCCAGCCGTGAATCCGAGAAACCCTTGCCTTTTAAGCGGCGTAATTCAACAGCGTCGATATCATTCAGTGAACGCTCTTTAAGCTGGTTTTCGATATCGATAATTTCCTGAACCTGAATCAGGAACCACGGATCGATCTGACTCAGTTGCTGAATTTCATCAAAACTCATGCCGTAGCGGAAAGCATCAGCCACATACCAGAGACGGTCAGAACCTGGCAGGCTTAACTCACGACGCAAAGTCGCTTCGATATTTTCATCTTTGAGATCGAGGATTTCAGTTAAACCATCGCGATCAATTTCCAGACCACGCAGCGCTTTTTGCAGCGATTCCTGGAAGTTACGGCCAATCGCCATGACTTCACCAACCGACTTCATCTGCGTACTCAACCGGTTATCCGCTTGCGGAAACTTTTCAAAGGTAAAGCGTGGCACTTTAGTGACCACATAGTCGATGGTTGGCTCAAACGACGCCGGCGTTGCGCCACCGGTAATTTCGTTTTGCAGTTCATCCAGCGTATAACCCACCGCCAGTTTGGCAGCGACTTTAGCAATTGGAAAACCAGTCGCTTTTGAAGCCAGCGCTGAAGAACGCGACACACGCGGATTCATTTCGATAATGATCAGACGGCCGTTTTCCGGATTTACGGCAAACTGCACATTGGAACCACCGGTTTCAATACCGATTTCACGTAATACCGCTAATGAGGCATTACGCATCATTTGGTATTCTTTATCGGTCAGTGTTTGTGCCGGCGCAACGGTAATCGAGTCACCGGTATGTACGCCCATCGGGTCGAAGTTTTCGATCGAACAGATAATGATGGCATTGTCATTTTTGTCACGTACCACCTCCATCTCATACTCTTTCCAGCCAATGATAGATTCATCAATCAACAATTCATTGGTTGGGCTTAAGTAAAGGCCACGCTGACAAATATCAATAAAATCTTCACGGTTATAAGCGATACCACCACCACTGCCGCCCATGGTGAATGAAGGACGGATAATGACCGGGAAACCAAACTGTTTCTGAATTTCCAATGCTTCTTCGAGATTATGTGCAATCTCGGACAGCGGCATATCCAGACCAATTTTGCGCATTGCAGCGCGGAATAAATCCCGGTCTTCGGCTTTATTAATAGCTTCGCTGTCAGCGCCAATCATTTCGACGCCAAATTTTTCCAGCACACCGTGTTTTTCCAGATCCAACGCACAGTTCAGCGCAGTCTGACCGCCCATCGTCGGTAAAATGGCATCCGGACGCTCGGCCTCAATGACCTTACTCACCGCCTGCCAGGTAACCGGTTCGATATACGTGGCATCGGCCATATTCGGATCAGTCATGATAGTCGCTGGGTTGGAGTTCACCAGAATGACCCGATAGCCCTCTTCGCGCAGTGCTTTACAAGCTTGAGCGCCGGAATAATCGAATTCACAGGCCTGGCCAATGACAATCGGACCGGCGCCAAGAATCAGAATGCTTTTAATATCTGTACGTTTAGCCATCGTTGGTTATTTACCTGTCGCTTGTTCGAGTAGGTCGATAAAGTGATCGAATAAGGGCGCTGCATCCTGTGGACCGGGACTGGCCTCAGGGTGACCCTGGAAACTGAACGCCGGCTTGGTTTTGTGATGAATGCCCTGCAATGTGCCGTCAAATAATGAGCGGTGAGTGGTTTCCAGCTCATCTGGCAGTGTGCTTTCATCTACTGCAAAACTGTGATTCTGGCTGGTGATCATCACCAGACCTGCCAGCATTTCCTGTACCGGATGGTTGGCGCCATGATGACCGAATTTCATTTTTTCAGTTTTCGCGCCGCAGGCCAGTGCCAGCAACTGGTGGCCAAGACAAATACCAAACTGCGGAATGCCTTTCTCGAGAAAATACTGAATCGATTTAATGGCGTAATCGCAAGGCTCAGGATCACCGGGACCATTTGATAAGAAAATACCGTCTGGATTGAGCTTTTCAACTTCTTCTGGCGGCATTTGTGCGGGTACCACGGTCAGTTTGCAGCCGCGCTCGACCAGCATGCGCATGATATTTTTCTTGATACCGTAATCGTAAGCGACCACATGAAAACGCTGCTCCGCCTTGCGTGGCTGACCATCCAACTGCCAGGTCGTCTCAGTCCATTCATACGATTCTTTAGTGCTGACTTCTTTGGCTAAATCCATACCTTTCAAGCCAGCAAAACCGCGTGCGGCTTCAATCGCTGCATTCACATTGATATTGTCACCGGCAACGATGCAGCCTTTTTGGGCACCTTTTTCGCGCAATAACCGAGTCAGTTTACGCGTATCAATTCCGGCAAGTCCGACCACATTATGCTGCTCGAGGTATTTATCCAATGCCGCTTCACCGCGCCAGCTGGACACCACTGGCGACAATTCGCGAATAATCAGGCCACTGCAGTGAATGTTGTCAGATTCTTCGTCATCTTTGTTGATGCCGACATTGCCAATATGCGGATAAGTCAGGGTAACAATTTGTCGGCAATAGGACGGATCAGTCAGAATTTCCTGATAGCCGGTCATGGCCGTGTTAAACACCACCTCGCCGACAGATTGTCCCACAGCGCCGATCGATTCGCCGTGAAAGACCGAGCCATCCTCAAGAGCTAGTAGCGCCGCTGTACGCAAGGGGAACCTCCACCTGATAAAAATACAGGGGCGAGCGTGACGCTCTCCCCGGACAAAATCTTTGCAATTTTAGCGCATATGCCCTTGGTGCGTCCACGCCAAAAACGATGACAAGCGCCGCGGCCAGCGGTAGTATGAAGCGCAGCTTAATGAGATGGCGAAACTTATGACCCGGCAGTTTTTTGATTTAGCGGCCTATCCAAGACAAAGACCGCGAAGAATGCGCAAAGATGACTTTTCCAGGCGCATGATGCGTGAGCACCAACTCAGCGTCGATGATCTGATTTATCCGCTGTTTGTCGTGGAAGGCGAAAACCAGCGGCAGGCAGTACCATCAATGCCCGGTGTGGAACGTTTGAGTATTGATTTATTGCTTAAAGAAGCTGAAAGTGCTGTGAAAGTGGGCATTCCAATGCTGGCCTTATTCCCAGTGACGCCACTTGACAAAAAATCGTTAGATGCCGCTGAAGCGTTTAATCCTGAAGGTTTGGCGCAACGTGCCGTGCGGGCACTAAAAAGCGAATTTCCCCAGTTAGGTCTGATGACCGATGTGGCGTTAGACCCTTTTACCACGCACGGTCAGGATGGGCTTATCGATGACAGTGGTTATATCATCAATGATCAAACGGTTGATGTTTTGGTCAAACAAGCCCTTTCCCATGCCGAGGCAGGTGCAGATGTCGTAGCACCGTCAGATATGATGGATGGCCGTATTGGTGCGATTCGCGGCGCACTCGAACAGGCAGGTTTTATCCATACCCGGATCATGGCTTATTCCGCTAAATATGCCTCCAGTTTTTACGGCCCGTTTCGCGATGCGGTCGGCAGTGCCGGCAATCTTGGCAGCGGCAATAAATTCAGTTATCAAATGGATCCCGCCAATAGTAATGAGGCCTTGCATGAGGTGGCGCTGGATATTCAGGAAGGCGCCGATATGGTGATGGTGAAACCCGGCATGCCTTATCTTGATGTGTTGTACCGCGTCAAACAAAGCTTTCAAAAACCGACATTTGTTTATCAGGTCAGTGGTGAATATGCGATGTTGCAGGCAGCCATACAAAATGGCTGGCTGGGCAATGATGTGATTAACGAAAGTTTATTTGCCTTCAAACGCGCCGGCGCTGATGGCATTTTGACTTATTTTGCCAAACAGGTGGCACATACACTGCGAGGTGATTATGACTGATCAATATGCCGTCATCGGTCACCCGATAAGTCATAGTAAATCACCGAAAATTCATCAGGCTTTTGCCAGACAAACTGGCCAGTCGATCGAATATCGGGCGATTGATATTTATCCCGATGACGTAGCTGGCCAAATTCAGCAGTTACACGATGCCATGAAATTGAAAGGCCTGAATGTCACGGTGCCTTACAAAGAAACCATGTGGTCATTGATTGACGATCTTAGTGAACGGGCGCAGCGCGCCGGCGCAGTGAATACCGTTGTTATCAGTGAAAACGGCCATTTATTCGGTGATAATACCGATGGAGTCGGTCTGTGTCGGGATTTGCTCGATAATCACCAGCTTGAAGTCAGTGGCAAACGGATATTGTTGCTCGGTGCCGGCGGTGCCTCGCGGGGCGTTATCGAGCCGTTATTAGCACTCAATCCTGACAGCTTATTTATTGCCAATCGTACGTCACAAAAAGCGGTCGATTTAGCCCATGACTTTCGGGATCTCGGCACCATCAGTGGTGGTGGCTGGCAAGATATCAGCGGCCAGTTTGATCTGTTAATTAATGCCTCTGCGGCGAGCTTACATGGTGAGGTGCCACCTATTTCACCGGACATCATCGCCGCTGACGCTGCTTGCTATGATCTGATGTATGGCGATAAAGATACGGCCTTTGTGCAGTGGGCCAAACAGCATCATGTGCAGCAGGCATTTGACGGGCTGGGCATGTTGGTAGAACAAGCGGCTGAAGCATTTTTTATCTGGCGTAATGTCAAGCCGGATAGCCAGGCGGTCATTGACATGCTCAGACAGAAATCTGCTAAATAAAAAAGCCATCCTGAAGGATGGCTTTTGGCTGGAAAAGTTAAAGTTTAGTTGCTTTTGTGGGCCTCATGTTTAGCCTGGTACGCTGCCATTTTTTGTTGTAGTTGCTGTTGTTGTTCAGCAGTCAACACGTTAAAAACGGCACTGTTCAACGCCGCTTTATTGGCCAATTTGTCCGCATAAGCTTCGCTGGACTCGGCAATCAGATTGTCTAATTTAGCTTGATCTACAGATTCGGCATAACTCAATTGCATCATTTCTTTACGCATTTGCCAGCCGGCTTTCATGGCGTCACGGTTATCCTGCCAGTAAGCCTTTTTAAGGTCTTTGATTTGTGTTTGTTGGGCATCAGTCAAATTCAATTCGCCCAGCAGTTTGTGGCTATGACCTGACTTTTGATAATGCTTTTTATGCTCGCATGTCGTTTTTTCGCCTTCTTTGACATGATCATGCGCCAATAACGGCCCGGTTACAGCCAGTAAAGGTAACAGTGCTAGTGGGATTAAAATTTTACGCATTGCAGTACTCCTGTTGTGACAAATTATCAGCCTGTATCTGAAAATCATTATCAGTACGAGCTCACAGACAGTATTCAACGAATCTCTGTAAATGCGCGTTTTATCATGTAAATTCAGGTAAATAAGGCAGATAACAATTGGGCTTTAGCCGACATAACCTTATTATTGACTTAACTTTTTGCTGAGACCCTGCAATGAACCATGTTTTGATCATTGACGACGATGAAGTGCTCGCCGGTTTGTTTGAAGACTATCTGCGCGAAGAAAAATTTTCCGTGACCACTTGTTTTACCGGCCAGACCGGTTTGAATCAGGCACTGACCGGTCAATTTGATATTGTCATTCTCGATGTCATGTTGCCCGATATCAGCGGCACACAAGTGCTCAGTGCGCTGCGTGCGGAAAGTAATGTACCAGTCCTGATGTTTACCGCCAAAGGCGATGATGTTGATCGCATTCTCGGCCTTGAAAATGGCGCCGATGACTATGTCCCGAAACCTTGCACACCCCGTGAACTGATTGCCCGCATCAAAGCGATTTTAAGGCGCAGTGAAAATGGCGCTCAGCAACCGAAAGCACAAAGTTTGCAAAATGGTCCGCTGCAATTGTGGCCACAACAACGCAAAGCCACCTGGTTTGATAAACCGCTGGAATTGACCAGCACCGAATTCAGTCTGCTGGAAACCCTGGCCCGCCACG
>DASSWO010000208.1:0-6656 GCA_035704795.1 Methylophaga sp.
ATGCTGGCAAAAATAGCTAAATAAACTGGCCCCAAGGTCAGGTGGTGCCGCCGGTGTAAAACTCGGCCGGTTTCCTTTACGGGTGTCTGCCGGTAGTGTGAATTGCGGCACAATCAATAGACCGCCGCCGATTTGCTGCAAACTCAGATTCATCTTGTCATCGTTGTCGGCAAAAATCCGGTATTGCAGCACTTTGCTAAGCAGTTTCTCAGCGTGACTAATAGTGTCCTGTTGCTCTATACCAAGCAGCAGCATAATACCTTTATCGATAGCCGCTATTTGCTGACCGGCCACACTGACCGAAGCCTGTGAAACCCGCTGGACCAGACCAATCATTTCAAACGTTCAGCCATTTCATTAGTGGCCTGTATTAAAGCATCAATCAATCCCGGTTCACCGGCGGCGTGACCGGCGAGTGGCACAATCCGTAAATCCGCTTCGGGTAATCGCTGCTGCAGGAGCCAGGATTGATGAAACGAACAAACCATATCGTAACGACCATGAATTATAATCGTTGGAATGTCCGATAACATTGATAAATCCGAGAGAATCGGCTGGTCAGCAATAAAGCATTCATTCAAAGCATAATGCAGTTGAATGCGGCTGTGGGCTAATGGACCGGGACTATTATCTTCGGGGGGCTGATAACTTGGGGTATCACGCATCATGACAATAGTGGCTTCCCACTGTTGCAACGTGTTGGCTGCTGTTTGCTGTACCTCGGGATCTGAATGGTTAAGCTGCTGAAAATAATAATCCAGTGGTTGATGTTGCTGTTTAGCCGGCACATTCTCTACAAAAGCTTGCCAGGCATCGGCAAATATTTTTGAAGCGCCACCACCCGCATAAACCCAGTCAATATCTTGTTGCCGGCCCAAAAACGACCCGCGGAGGATCATTGATGACACATGTTTCGCATATTGCCGTGCATAACATAACGCCAGTGTGACGCCCCAGGAACCACCAAATAATTGCCATTTGTCGATATTCAGTAATTGGCGAATAGCTTCAATATCGCCAATCAAATGTGTCATATCATTGTTAGTTAATTCGCCGCTGGGCAATGAGCGACCACAGCCACGTTGATCAAACAAAATAATATGGTAACGCGCCGGATCAAAATAACAGCGATGCTGCGGCCGGCAGCCCGAACCTGGGCCACCGTGTAAGAACAGCACCGGAATGCCATCTGGATTGCCGCATTGTTCAATGTAAATTTGATGCTGTTGACCATCGGCTAGCGTTTCCCGTGGCAACAACTGACTGTGGAAAGGTTCGATATCCGGATATAAATTCAGCATTTCAAAGCCTGCATAATTACATGAGCCGCACTATAGCATTGATGATGGTATTTATTGCCTTGATCGGCGAAAATATACGGTTTATTTACGATCATCCAGCGCAGTGGATGTGATGATGAAGGTTAAGCCCAATGAACCTGCACGAATATCAGGCCAAACAATTATTTAACCGGTACGGGATTGCCACCCCACATGGCGAAGTAGCCGATGATGCCGAATCAGCAATGCACATTGTCAAACGGCTTGCCGGCGATCGTTGGGTGATAAAAGCTCAAATACATAGTGGCGGTCGCGGTAAAGCCGGTGGGGTCAAAGTGGTCAATAGCGAAGCTGAGGCTGTGCAAACCGCCAAACAACTGCTTGGCACCTCACTTATCACCCAGCAGACCACGGCGCTCGGTCTACCGGTCAAAAAAGTACTGATAGAACAACCTTCTGATATTGCCCGGGAAATTTACCTGGCACTGCTGGTTGACCGTGTCAGCCAACGCGTTACTTTTATGGTGTCTGCGCAAGGTGGTATGGATATTGAGGCCGTTGCTGAACAAAGCCCTGAAGCGATTTTGACTCTGGCAGTCGATCCCGTAGTGGGTTTGCAGGGCTATCAATGCCGTCGTGCGGGGTTTTTTCTGGGGCTCAGTGGTGACGTCTTCAAGCAATTACAATCGGTGATGCAGGGCTTATATCAGCTGTTTATCGACAATGATGCCAATCTGGTGGAGATCAACCCGCTGGCCGTTACTTCTGATGGTCATTTGCTGGCAGTCGATGCCAAAATCAATCTTGATGACAATGGCTTATTCCGGCATCCGGAATTAGCCGCGATGTTTGATCCCAGTCAGGAAAATGCCGCTGAAGTAACTGCCCGGGATTTCGGACTGAACTATATCGCACTCGATGGCAATGTTGCTTGTATGGTTAATGGCGCGGGTCTTGCGATGGCGACCATGGATTTGATTCAAAAAGAGGGTGGTGAACCGGCGAATTTCCTCGATGTCGGTGGTGGTACGACGGCTGATCGGGTTGCTGAAGCCTTTAAACTGATTTTATCGGACAGCAAGGTCAAATCGATTTTAGTTAATATTTTTGGCGGTATTGTCCGCTGTGATTTGATTGCCCAGGGCATTATTCAGGCCGCTAAAGAGGTTGGTTTGTCCTTACCGGTCGTGGTCAGGCTGGAAGGTACCAATGCTGAGCAAGGCCGCAAATTGCTGGCAGAAAGCGGTATGAATATCAAGGCAGCACAGGATTTAACCGAAGCTGCCAGGCTGGCAGTCAGCGCGGCAGGGGAGTTATCAGCGTGAGTATTCTGGTTAATAAACATACCAAAGTTATTTGTCAGGGCTTTACCGGTAAACAAGGGACTTTTCATTCTGAGCAGGCGATTGCATACGGCACCCAATTTGTCGGTGGTGTAACACCGGGCAAAGGCGGTCAAACCCATCTGGATCGACCGGTATTTAATACGGTAGTTGATGCTGTTGACGAAACCGGCGCCAATGCCACAATGATTTATGTTCCGGCGGCGTTTGCCGCTGATGCGATTTTAGAAGCTGCTGATGCCGGCATTAAAGTCATTGCATGTATTACTGAGGGTATACCGGTTTTGGATATGCTGCGGGTTAAATACGCGCTTGAAGGCCGTGATGTGTATTTAATTGGTCCAAACTGCCCGGGTCTAATCACGCCTGGCGAATGTAAAATCGGTATTATGCCCGGTAGCATTCATTTGCCCGGTAAAATCGGCATTGTCTCGCGCTCAGGTACGCTCACCTATGAGGCGGTGCACCAGACCACATTAAATGGCCTTGGGCAAAGTACCTGTGTCGGTATCGGTGGTGATCCGATTCAGGGCATGAACTTTATCGATTGTTTAGCGCTGTTTGAGGCCGATCCGCAAACCGAAGGTATTGTTATGGTTGGCGAAATTGGCGGTCAGGCAGAAGAAGATGCCGCAGCCTATATTGCCGAATATGTTACCAAGCCGGTAGTGGCTTACATCGCGGGTTTAACGGCACCAGCCGGTAAACGTATGGGTCATGCGGGTGCCATTATCAGTGGTGGCCAAGGCACGGCAGAAGCCAAGTTAGCAGCATTAAAAGCGGCCGGGGTGTCAATTAGTCGCTCACCAGCAGAAATTGGTGATGCGATGCTGGCAGCGATGAGCAAATAATGGCGCGCCAGACACTAACCGTTGTTCTGGCACAAATTAATCCGGTGGTCGGCGATGTCGCTGGTAACACCGCTAAAATTATCCGCGCTGCCAATAGTGCCCGGGATCAATTAAAAGCAGCGCTGGTGGTATTTCCGGAATTGTGCCTGACCGGTTATCCAGCAGAAGATTTATTGTTAAGGCCCGGCTTGCAAAAACGCGTTGATAAAGCGCTGACAATCCTCAGAAACAAAATTAGTGGCATTTATATTGTAATTGGCCATCCGCTCGGTGAAGTGGGCCAGGAACTTTACAACGCCGCCAGTGTGATTGCTGATGGCCAGATCGTTTGTCAGTATTTCAAGCAAATGCTGCCTAATTACAGTGTGTTTGACGAAAAACGCTATTTTATCGAAGGCCATTTGCCGGCAGTTTTTTCACTTAACGGCATCAAGCTCGGGATTACCATTTGTGAAGATATCTGGTTTACCGGTCCAGCAGCACAGGCCAAAGATGCTGGCGCCGAACTATTATTAAACCTTAACGCTTCACCGTTTCAGCAAGGCAAATCAGCATTGCGTTTTGATGCTGTACGTCAGCGGGCTATCGAAAACCAATTGCCGATGTTGTATGTCAATCAGGTCGGTGGTCAGGATGAGTTGGTGTTCGATGGTGGCTCTTTTGCGCTGGATAGCCAGGGTGACTTGCAAATGCAGGCGGCGGTATTTGTTGATGAACTGGCCGTTGTCACAATCGAAAAAAGTCAAACGGGCAAAATTCTGATAAGTGGTCAGGTGACTGAGCCTTTGTCGCTTTTGGCCAGTGTCTATCAAGCGCTGGTTTTGGGACTACGTGATTATGTCGAAAAAAATCATTTCCCCGGGGTAGTATTGGGTTTGTCTGGTGGTATAGATTCAGCATTAACACTGGCATTGGCCGTAGATGCGTTGGGTGCCGATCGGGTGCAAACAGTGATGATGCCGTCGCGCTATACCGCGCAAATGAGCCTTGATGACGCAGCACAAATGGCATCACAGCTGGGCGTTGGCTATTCTGTGTTATCGATTGAACCGGTTTTTGATAGTTTTCTGAAAACCCTTGATGAGCGATTTGCCGGCAAAGCAGCCGATACCACTGAAGAAAATATTCAAGCACGCTGCCGAGGTGTGCTGTTGATGGCGATTTCCAATAAGACGGGTGCAATGGTGTTGTCGACCGGTAATAAAAGTGAAATGGCCGTTGGATATTCGACGTTATATGGTGATATGGCCGGTGGTTTTTCACCGCTTAAAGATGTTTATAAAACGTTGGTTTTTGCACTGTCCAAATATCGTAACCAATTGTCAGCGATTATTCCTGAGCGGATTATAAACCGTCCGCCCTCTGCCGAATTGGCTGCCGATCAGCGTGATGAAGATTCATTGCCACCATATCCGCTGTTGGATCAAATTCTCGAACGCTATATTGCTGATGACGGCTGTTTTGAAGATCTGGTTGCTGAGGGCTTTGCCGCCGAGACAGTTGCACAGGTCATCAAAATGGTAGATCGTAATGAATATAAACGGCGTCAGGCACCGCCGGGTATTCGTATTACCAGCCGTGCATTTGGCAGAGATCGCCGCTACCCGATAACATCTGGCTATACCGTGACATCAACTATAGAGTAGGGATTAACCATGAAAAAAATTGAAGCGATAATCAAACCATTCAAACTCGATGATGTACGTGAGGCATTGTCAGAAATTGGTGTAACCGGCATGACGGTCACCGAAGTTAAAGGCTTTGGACGGCAGAAGGGTCATACAGAACTCTATCGTGGTGCTGAGTACGTGGTGGATTTTTTGCCTAAGGTGAAAATGGAAATTGTCTTAGCTGACGATCAGGTCGATGGCTGTATAGAGGCAATCACTAAAGCCGCCCATACGGGTCGTATTGGCGATGGCAAGATTTTTGTCCTGCCTTTAGAGCAAGCCATTCGTATTCGCACTGGTGAAGATGGCGAATCAGCAATTTAAATACTGCCTTAGCTGGCTGCCAAGTCCAGCAGCCAGCATTTTTTATTTTTCCAATTCTGTACGACGTACTTCAGCAATACCGGGATGTGCAGGATAATTTGTTTTCAATACCCGCAATGCATCTTCTGATAAATCCGGCATTTCCATGACTTTATAGGCTTTAGCCATAATGACCAACGCTTCCGGCATTGCCGGGGTACGCGGATAATTTTCAATTACATAACGTGCACGGTTGGCTGCGGCAAGATATGAAGTTCGACGCATGTAGTAGTTGGCAACATTTATTTCATGTTGTGCCAGACGGTTACGCAGATAAACAACACGTTGTGCAGCATCCTCAGCATATTTACTCTGAGGATAGCGTTTTATTAATGTTTTGAAATCGTTCAGTGCATCTTCAGCAGAACCCGGATCACGCTGTGATTCATCGCGTGGGATATATTTTTCAATAAGGCCAATATCTTTGTTGAAATTGACCAGTCCACGTAAGTACAACGCATAATCATTATTTTCGTTAAGTGGATACACGCGAATAAACCGGTCAAGTGTTGCGATAGCTGTTTCTGGATTGTCGTTTTTATAATGTGCATAAGCCGATTCCAGTAATGCCTGTTGAGCATATTCACCAAACGGGAAACGCGCTTCCAACTGTTCATAATATTGTATCGCGGTGCGGTAATCGGCAATATTTAATGCGGCTTTGGCTTCGGCATAAATCCGCTCAACGCCCCAATTTTCTTCAGCTTTTACTTCTTCTTTTTCACCAAAGATGGAACAAGCACTCAATGAGAGCATCAAAATCAAAAGCAAAGATATTTTTTTCATGGGCTTAGAATACGCTAGCGGTTAGTTATTGGTAAAGACGGATTGTAGCCTTTTTAATGGCCGTAAGCATCTTAAAGTCGGTAGCTTACTGAAATGATCCCAGGGCTTGTTTGCCTTTCATTTCCGTCTTGCCCAACACAAAAATAGCGGCCAGCAGTAGTGTATAGGAAAGATAAGCAAGCCCTAGTACAATGATGTGCAGATTTTATCTATTTAACAGGAATTTTAATGATCAAACGTTCTATCGCCGTGCTGATGGCCGGCGCAGTTAGTATTTCAGCGCATGCGACGGTGTTTGAACTGCCAGATGAGCAAACGCAAGTGATCGGTCATAATATTGTCGTTTACACCACTGCAGAAGAT
>DASSWO010000026.1:0-3718 GCA_035704795.1 Methylophaga sp.
CGGGAATACCTATCCCACTGTCAGTAACCTGAATGTGCAAGTCTAGCTTGCTTAAGTGATCATCAATGTTGTGCGCTGTAGCACTCAGTCGAACATACCCCTCATGAGTAAACTTAACGGCATTGCTAAGTAAATTAAATAAAACCTGTCTCAGCCTTGTAGCATCGAGCAATAAACCCTCGGGCAAACTGTCATCGACTTGTAGTTGCAGTGCTAAATCTTTGTTGCGTATCTGTAATACGAACATATTGGTAATTTCATCAAACAGTTGATGTGGATCCACCGCTGATTTGATAATTTGTAACTTACCAGCCTCAATCTTCGATAAATCAAGAATGTCATTTATCAGGATCAGCAGTGTATTGCCGGCGCTCTGTATTGTTTTGATAAATGATTTTAGCCGTGGTTCTTTAATTTGTTCATCGAGTAATTCGGTAAATCCCAGAATGGCATTCATCGGCGTACGGATCTCATGACTCATATTAGCCAGGAATTGCGATTTAGCTTGATTTGCCGCCTCAGCTTGCGCTTTGGCTTTTATAAGTGATTGCTCGAGTTCAATGCGTTCGTTGATATTCATAAAAAAGCCGAGAAATGCCGGCTTGCCTTCATATTCAATGCTGATGACTGACAGCAGCGAATGGATCACTTTGCCGTTAAGTGGTTTCATATCAACCATTTCATTACGCACCTCGCCTCGTTCACGTATTTTTGCGAGGATTTTGTCGCGTTGACTGGGTGGATAATAAAAATCCCTGACGCTAAGCTGAGGTCGCTGCGCTTCGGTAAAACCTAACTCTAAATAGCTATAATTATTAGCGAGCATGATTTGTCCTGACTCGCGTTCAGTAACCAGTAAACTCATCGGCATGGCATTGATTAAGCGTGACAACTGATTCTGACTTTCGCGAAGGCGTTGTTCAGACAAGCGACGTTTAGCTACTTCAGCACGCAGTTTACGGATCCAGAAAAAACTGGCCAGTAAAAACAGCAGCAACACACCGGCGATTTCCATTAACAGTGTGTAATCAGTGGTCTCTATAGTCCTTAGTGACATCCAGCGTTGATTGATTTCTCGGCGTTGCTCTTCACTAATAGCTGACAGTGCTTTATTCAGGATCGATAATAATTCGGGTTGTCCTTTGATGACGCCTAAATGCAGCGCAGCACTATACTCATCAATAATTGAAGTGTTGAGGTGACTTAATCCGCTCTTAAGCGCGCTATAGCTGATGGTGGCAATATTATCGAAATACGCATCAATATCGTCGGTGGCCAGCATTTCCAAGCCTTCTTCAACACTTGGGACATAGACCACTTCGATTTTTGGATAAAAACGATTTAATACCGACTCAGCAAAATAGCCTTTAACAACGCCGACTTTTTTGCCGTTAAAGGCATCCAGCGTTGTTAAATAACCATATTGCGTGGTGGCCAGTGCCAGCGGGTAATCGCTGAATGACTGAGTTAGATCTAAAAAAGCTTCCCGCTGCGTATTTCGCGATAGAGCAGCAATGAGGTTAATGTTGCCTTGCTGTGCGGCATCAAGTACCGCCTGCCAATCTGGTAATTCTTCCAGCTCAAAACGAAGGCCTGTCAATTCGCTGATATGCTGTAAATAATCTGCACTAATGCCGTGATGTTTGCCATTTTCGATAAAATCAATAGGTGGCCAGTAAGGATCAACCCCGATTTTTAGGGTCGGATTGTCCTCAATCCAAGCTCGTTCGTCTTCACTCAGACTTAAGCTGGAAACTGTGTCTGGTAATATTTCAAAGGCTTCACCGCGGCTAGAGGCGGCATACCATTTGTCGACGATACGCTGTTTTTCTTCGGCGCTGACAGTGGCCAGTGATTTTTCAATAATGCCGATAAGCACGGGCTGGTCTTTATCAATAGCGATGCTGGCATGGGTGTTTAAGCCCGGCACTTTGGCGACAACTTGCAGATTGGATAAATAACGCTGTTTCATAACACTGGTGGCGACAGCAATATTACCGATATAGGCATCTGCCTGAGAAAACGACACTGCTTCTATGGCTTCATCATTAGATTTGGTGAGGTGTAAATTAATTTGCGGATACTGTTTTTCCAGCCATTCATGCAGATAAGAGTTACGATTGATGGCGACAGTTTGGCCCTGCAAGTTATCAATATTGCGAATATCATGACGATCCTTTTGAACCAGTATGCCCAACGACATGCTCATGTACGGATCGGAAAACCACAGATATTCGCTACGTTCGGGTGTTTTTGCTGCACAGCTTAAACCAATAATATCGCCGTTACGCATACGATTCATGGTGACTGCCCAAACATCAGGAATTGCTTCAAATTGCAGGCCGCTTTTTTGGCTGATTAAAGCCAGCATATCGGCGGCGATACCCGCATGTTCACCATCAGGGGTTTCGAATTCATACGGCGCCCAACTGTTATCGGCACCCAGTTTGATAGTGGGATTTTCGGCAATATAGGCTTTTTCAACATCACTAAATTCAACCGCGCCCAGCAGTAACGGCCAGCCAAGCAATAATCCGATAAACAGTTTACTGAGTAGCAATAGATTCAAATTCATCCCGGTGCTCTAACATCAACGTCACCAGGTAAGGATCAAAATGACTACCGCTGTTAGCTTTCAGGTAATTGAAGGTTTCATCAAATGACCAGGCATCTTTGTATACGCGCTTATGCAGAAGGGCATCAAACACATCAATGATGCCAGCAACACGGCCGTAAATATGAATATCTTCCGCTATCAGACCCTGCGGATAACCTTTGCCATCCCAACGTTCATGATGTTGATAAGCAATAATGGCAGCGGCTTTAGAGTATTTTCGACGAGAATGTTTAAGAATTTCGTAGGCGCGGGTCGTGTGAGTTTTCATTATGGCAAACTCATCTTCGGTCAGTTTGCCGGCTTTGTGCAGAATTTCATGCGGAATGGTGATTTTGCCAATATCATGCATGGGAGAAGCATGAAACATCACATCTGCATCCTCATCGGTCAGGCTTTCATGATATAAAGCCAATAACCGGCAACATTCAGAAACACGGCGTATATGCTTGCCCGTTTCGTCTGATGTAGACTCCATCAACTCGGTGAGCACATGAATCATTTCGATTTGGTTTTGCTCAAGTTCGCTAAGCAGCCGGCGCTGATTATGCTCAAGTTTGCTTTGCAGGTTGAGGCTGTGTTGCTGTAAAAGCCGTTGGGCGCGATATAGGTCAAGGTGGGTACTGACCCTCGCCAGTAATTCTTCAGCATGGAAGGGCTTAGAGATATAGTCGATGGCGCCAGCTTTAAAACCTTGAGAGAGAGAATCGACATCGACTTTTGCCGTTACAAAAATAACTGGAATATGCTTCAGTCGATCATCGGCTTTCATTCTTTTGCAGACTTCAAAACCATCCATTCCTGGCATCATGATGTCGAGTAGCACGACGTCATAATCATTGGCTTTCATCAAAGCCAGTGCTTCTTCGCCCCGCGTCGCAAACGATAAATCGTAAGGCTCTTCCTTAAGGAAATTCATTGCCACCTGAATATTGTCAGGCACATCATCGACAATCAGAACCCGTGCAGTATGATCCATTCTAACTCCTTAAGTTTGCAATCAAGCTTTCCCTTATTTAATTAACTTGATGCACTTCACAAATCTAGCAGTAGACCAGTCAGTTGTCTATCATGGTAATTAGCAAATATTTCAATATCAGACAA
>DASSWO010000037.1:0-2833 GCA_035704795.1 Methylophaga sp.
AATCACACCTTCAACGACTTCTGAACGGGCACCGATAAAGCAATTATCTTCGATAATAGTCGGGCCGGCTTGTAATGGTTCCAGTACGCCGCCAATACCGACACCGCCAGATAAATGCACATTTTTACCAATTTGTGCGCAGCTGCCAACAGTCGCCCAGGTATCCACCATCGTGCCTGAATCAACATAAGCACCGATATTGACGTAAGACGGCATCAGTACAACGCCCGGCGCAATATAAGAGCCACGACGTGCAGCAGCAGGGGGTACGACCCGGACGCCGGCTTTATTGAAGTCAGCTTCACTAAAGCTGGCAAATTTCGGCTCAACTTTGTCGAAATACTGGGTTTCACCACCCGCCATTGGCTTGTTGTCATTTAAACGGAATGACAGTAATACGGCTTTTTTCAGCCACTGGTTAACCACCCAGTCGCCATTTTGTTTTTCAGCAACACGGGCAGTGCCGTTGTCGAGCATTGATAAGGCTTCATTGACGGCGTTGCGGACATCATTGTCAGCATTTTTAGGGGTAATGTCAGCGCGACGCTCAAATGCGGCTTCGATTATTGATTGAATTTCGCTCATGGAAAACAGCTCCAGTTAGGATAAAGATTCGATAAATTGGCGGATACGACAGGCGGCTTCTACACACTCTTCCTGAGAAGCGACCAGCGCCATACGGATACGATTGATGCCAGGATTGCCGTGTTTGGTATCACGGGCCAGAAAGCGACCAGGTAACACGGTGACATTAAATTGGTTAAATAACTCGCGGGCAAAGTCGGTATCAGCAATAGGCGTTTCTGCCCACAGGTAAAAGCTGGCTTCAGGCTGGCTGACTTTCATTACCGGTTGCAAAATTTCCAGTACAGACTGAAATTTTTCGCGGTAAAGCGTGCGGTTATGGGCAACATGCGCTTCATCATTCCAGGCAGCAATCGATGCTGATTGGGTAGCGGGCGGCATGGCGCAACCGTGATAAGTACGATAGCGTAAAAATTCTTTGATGATTTTGGCATCACCGGCGACAAAACCACTGCGCAGGCCCGGCGCATTAGAACGTTTAGACAAGCTGTGAAACACCACGCAGCGGCTAAGATCGGTATAACCCGCAGCAACAGCAGCCTGTAATAAGCCTACCGGTGGCAATGCTTCATCAAAATAAATTTCTGAATAGCACTCATCGGCGGCGATGACAAAATCGTATTCATGTGCCAGTTGAATCAGTCGGGTCATCACTTCCGCATCAATGACCGCGCCCGAGGGATTGCCGGGGCTGCAAATATACAGCAGCTGGCATTGTGTCCAGACGCTGCCCGGTACATTATCAAAGTCGGGTATAAAACCATTTTCGTCAGTGCAATTAAGAAAATGCATGCGCGCACCGGCAAGAATCGCTGCGCCTTCATAGATTTGATAAAACGGATTGGGCATCACTACCAAAGGGTCATCAGTACGATCAACAACCGCCTGCGCAAAGGAAAACAGCCCTTCGCGGGTGCCATTCAATGGCAAAATCTGTGTCTGCGCATTGATATGGCCGGCCAGTTGAAAACGCTGATCCAGCCATTTGGCAATGGTTTGTCGCAATTCGTGAGAGCCAGCTGTCGTTGGATAAATCGATAAGCCATGCAGATGACTGATGACCGCTTCGGTAATAAAGCCCGGCGTGGGATGTTTTGGCTCCCCGATCGACAAAGCGATATGCGGCAAATGCTGCGGCGGCTGACAGCCTTTTTGCAACTCGGCCAATTTTTCGAACGGATAGGGATGCAAGTTGGCCAGTTCTGGATTCATGAGTGCAGTTTGCCGGATCAAAAAAACGCTACATTATAACGTTTTGCACACTGCCCGTGTTATAAGCATTGTCATGATTCTAAACTCTGTCCAGCAATACCGTCTTTCTGTCATTTGTCTTTTATTTGCCGCTAGTATGTGGGGCTTTATCTGGTATCCGATGCGACTTTTTGAAGCCGCTGGTCTGCCAGTGGTGTGGACGACGCTGCTAATTTATCTGTCCGCTGCGATGATCCATTTGCCGCTGGCACTGCGGGGCCACTGGCCATGGCGACAATTACCATTGGATTTAATCTGGCTGGCGCTGGCAGCCGGGGTCACCAATCTGGCTTTTTTGGTGGCGTTGATTGAAGGTGAAGTTATGCGCGTCATGCTGTTATTTTATCTGGCGCCGCTGTGGAGTGTTATTTTCGGTCGCTGGTGGCTGGGCGAGTCACTGTCCGCTAAAGCTTTGGCAATGCTTATTTTAGCGATGACCGGTACGTTGATAATGCTTTGGCAGCCATCAATAGGTTTGCCCTGGCCGCATGGTTTGGCTGACTGGTTGGCGTTGTTTGCCGGCGTCATGTTTGCCGTCAATAATGTGTTAAGTCGCAAACTCGCCGGGGTACCGATGCATATCAAAACCACGGCCGTTTATTGGGGCGTTGTTGCGGTGGCATTAGCCGTTATTCTGATTCGTGGTAGTGCGGTGCCGGATGTTTCGACGACTGTAGGTTTAATGGCCATCACCTTTGGTGGCTTTGCCATTGTTGCTATGACCGTGAGTGTTTTATTTGGCCTGGGGCGTTTGCCGGTGTATCGCGCGGCTGTCATCATGTTATTTGAATTGGTAGTGGCCGCGGTGACTGCCTGGTGGTTAACCGACGAAACGATGCGCCTTGTTGACTGGCTGGGCGGTATTTTAATTATTGTCGCCGCTTATGGTGTCGCCCGAATTGAAGGCAGACGGCCACAAGTCTGACTTTATGCGCGTCAGCTGCCACAGTTAATTTACAGTATTAAATAAAAGGAAAACGGGCAATGATTAAATCAA
>DASSWO010000103.1:0-7056 GCA_035704795.1 Methylophaga sp.
CCAAACTCGACGACAGTGGTAAACCGCGTGGTGATGTTAACCTCGATATGGTGTTGGATATTCCGGTCACTATTTCTATGGAAATCGGCCGTACCCGCATCAGTATCCGTAATTTGTTGCAACTTAGTCAGGGCTCGGTGGTGGAATTGGATCGTTTAGCCGGCGAGCCAATGGATGTCCTGGTTAACGATACCCTGATTGCCCACGGTGAAGTGGTGGTGGTTAACGATAAATTTGGTATTCGTCTGACCGATGTGATTAGCCCGGCCGAACGCATTAAAAAATTACGATGAGACTTCTGTTTTTAATCTTTTGCGGCCTGCCAGTACTGGCAGTTGCCGAGACCGCCCAGCGCGAAGTGCCAGGCGTTGATGCCGGTAATTTATTACAAACATTGTTTGGCTTGCTACTGGTGTTAGCTTTGATTTTGGCGATGGCCTGGCTGATGAAACGCAGTCAGCAGTGGCATGGCATCGGTCAGCAACAATTTAAAGTCATTGCTGCCCTGCCACTGGGCCCTCGAGAAAAAGCCGTCCTGCTGCAAGTCGGTGAGCAACAACTGTTAGTCGGTGTCACTCCGCAAAACGTCAACTTACTGACCACGCTGGAACAACCGCTTGATTTAACCACCAGCCAGCAAAACTCAGTATTTGCCAATAAATTCAAACATTTCATGCAGCAGCAACGGGACAAATAATGCGTGTTTTTCTGACTTTTTTATTGTTATTTAGTCCGTTGCTGGCGATGGCCGATCCGGGTATTCCGGCATTGACCTTGACGACGGATGAAGATGGCGGTCAAAGCTATTCGCTGTCACTGCAAATTCTGGCATTAATGACGGTGCTGACATTATTGCCAGCCGCGCTACTAATGATGACCTCTTTTACCCGCATTATTATTGTGCTGGCTATTTTGCGTCAGGCACTGGGCGTACAGTCCACCCCTTCCAATCAAATTCTGATTGGTCTGGCATTGTTTTTAACCATTTTTATTATGCATCCGGTGTTTGGCAGTGCTTACGAGAATGGCGTCAAACCCTATATGGATGGCGATATGCAGGCCACCGAAGCTGTACAGGCTGTCAGTGGTCCGTTCCGGGATTTTATGATTGCCCAGACCCGGGAAAGTGATATTGCGTTGTTTGCCGAAATCGGTGGTTATCAGGCTTTGCAATCAGCTGAAGATGTGCCGTTTAGTTTACTGTTGCCGGCTTTTGTGACCAGCGAACTGAAAACCGCTTTTCAAATTGGTTTTTTGATTTTTGTACCGTTTTTGATCATTGATTTGGTGGTAGCCAGCGTGTTGATGGCAATGGGTATGATGATGCTGTCACCCATGATTATTTCGCTGCCATTCAAACTAATGCTGTTTGTGTTAATTGATGGCTGGGCATTGCTTATGGGTACGCTGGCATCGAGTTTTTACATTTAGCTATGACACCTGAAACCGTTATCACCGTGATGCACCAGACGCTGGAAGTCATTATCTTGCTGATTATCGTTATTTTAATGCCGGCGTTGATCGCGGGTTTGCTGGTCAGTATGTTTCAGGCGGCAACATCTATTAACGAACAAACGCTGAGTTTTATTCCCAAATTATTGGTGACTATTCTGGTGCTGATGTTCGCCGGCCCATGGATGCTAAGCCTGGTGACCAATTATGCGCTGCGTATTTTCGAAAACATTCCCTATCTTATCGGCTAAGCGATGAATTTTTCGCTGGCAGAACTCAGCGGCATTATCGGCAGCTATTTATGGCCGTTTATCCGCATTGGGGCCATGCTCTTGGCAGCGCCCATCTTCAGCGCCAATTACATTAGCGCACGGTTACGTCTGGTACTGGCTCTACTCATTACCATGGTCGTAGTACCGACTATTAATACGCCCATGCCACAGGTTTTTGCCATTAGTGCCGAGGGTTTATTGCTGATCACCCAGCAATTGCTGATCGGCATTTGCCTGGGCTTTATGCTGCAATTATTGTTTAACGCTTTCATCATTGCCGGGCAGGTTATTGCTATGCAGATGGGTCTTGGCTTTGCCTCATTAGTCGATCCACAAAATGGCCAGACCGTGCCGGTTATCAGTCAGTTTTACCTGATTTTTGTCAGTCTGATTTTTGTCAGCATTAATGGTCACTTAGTGTTGATTCAGGTGCTTGCCGAGAGCTTTGTCACGTTACCGGTCGGCAGTGGCGGCCTTGCCATTGAATCCTTTCGTGATATCGCCCTGCTCGGCAGTTGGATGTATTCCGCAGCGATTTTGATTGCCTTACCGGCGATTGGATCGTTAACCATGGTCAATCTGGGCTTTGGTATTTTGTCACGGGCGGCGCCGCAAATCAGTCCATTTTCCATCGGCTTTCCGATGAGCATTATTTTGGGATTTGTCATTATGTTGGTGACGCTGCCACTGGTTGGGCAGCATCTGGTAACGCTATCTAATGAAATGCTGCAAATGACCAGACAATTGGTACTCAGCAATGGCTGAACAAGATAGCAGCCAAGAACGTACCGAGGAACCCTCCGCCAAACGTTTGCAAGAGGCGCGTGAAAAAGGCCAGGTGCCAAGATCACAGGAATTAAATACGGTGGTCGTCTTGCTGGCCAGTGCGGGCGCGATGTTTGTGGTCGGTGAAGGTTTGATTCAGAGCATGGCTGATATCATGAAACTCGGTATGACATTTGATCGCAATGATCTTTTTGATGTCGGAGCTATGCTCAATTCCCTCTGGAAAGGGGTCGAAATCATGGCCTGGGACATGATGTTGTTTCTCGCTGTCACCGTGATTGCTGCATTATCAGCACCGGCTTTAATTGGCGGCTGGAATTTTTCGGCGCAGGCGATGGGTATCAAACCGGAAAAACTCAGCCCATTAAAAGGTTTTAAACGCATTTTTGGTCCGCAGGGCTTGGTTGAACTGGGCAAAGCATTAGGTAAATTCCTGCTGGTTGGCTTTTTTGGCTCGCTGATCTTGTGGGGGCTGCGTGACCAATTATTGACGCTGGGTCAGCAGGAAGTGATCCCGGCGATGGCTGAACTCGGTTATATCGTGCTGTGGGGATTTCTGGCAATTTGTGCCAGCCTGATTTTGATTGTCATGATCGATGTGCCTTTCCAGAAATGGAATCACACCCGGCAGCTGAAAATGACTCAACAGGAAGTCAAAGACGAACACAAAGAAACCGACGGTAGTCCTGAGGTCAAAGGCCGGATCCGGCGTATGCAAATTCAGTTATCTCAAGCCCGCATGATGCAAGACGTACCAAAGGCTGACGTCATAATTACCAACCCTACCCACTATGCGGTGGCACTGCGTTATGACCAAAGTAAATCCGGCGCACCGGTCATGGTCGCCAAAGGGGCTGACTTAATTGCCCAACAAATTCGTATGGTCGGTCAACATCATGATGTGCCGCAATTATCGGCTCCGCCACTGGCCCGGGCGATTTTTTATAACACAGAAATCGGTGAAGAGATTCCAGCTGGTCTATATATTGCAGTAGCGCAGGTACTGGCCTTTGTATTCCAGCTGCGTCGTTATCGCAACCGCGGTGGTAATAAACCGCATCTGAATACGGAGGATTTGCCAATACCTGACGAATTCAGACGAGACGAGTAGTAAATGGAAAATGTGACCATGTCCCGCCGCTTCGGCACGATGCTTAGCGGCCACGCCGCCGCACCTGTTTTACTGGTGGCCTTACTGGCCATGGTGGTACTCCCACTACCCGCTTTTTTGCTGGATTTGTTATTTACTTTCAATATCGCGCTATCGCTGGTTATCGTACTGGCCAGTGTCTACGTGATGAAGCCGCTGCATTTTGCAGCCTTCCCCAGCATTTTGCTGATTGCAACCTTGCTTCGCTTAGCTCTGAACGTTGCCTCCACCCGGATCATTCTGCTTGAGGGTCATACCGGCACCGCTTCTGCCGGTCAGGTCATTGAAGCCTTTGGTGAATTTGTAATCGGCGGTAACTACGCCGTCGGTCTGGTGGTATTTGCCATTCTGGTCATTATCAACTTCGTCGTTGTTACCAAAGGTGCCACCCGGATCGCCGAAGTCAGTGCCCGTTTCACCCTTGATTCGATGCCCGGCAAACAAATGGCCATTGACGCCGATTTGAATGCCGGTCTGATTACCCAGGATGAAGCCCGACTTCGTCGTGAAGAAATCATGCAGGAATCAGATTTTTACGGCTCGATGGACGGTGCCAGTAAATTTGTCCGCGGTGATGCTATCGCCGGGATTTTGATTCTGTTTATCAATATTATTGGTGGCCTGATTATTGGTCCATTGCAGCATGGTCTGAGCTTTAGTGAGGCCGCACATAACTATACCCTACTGACCATCGGTGATGGTCTGGTCGCTCAAATTCCATCATTGTTGCTGGCTGCCGCGGCTGGTTTATTGGTCACCCGTTCAACGTCCGAACAGGACATGGGCAAACAGATTTTTGGTCAGTTATTTAAAGAACCAAAAACCCTGTATATCACCTCTGGCATTATCGGGGGCCTCGGTATCATTCCTGGTATGCCGAACTTGCCATTTTTGCTGCTGGCTGGTGCCGGTGGTGGCAGTGCCTGGCTAATGTCACAACGTCAAAAAGCCGCCGCCATTGAAGACGCACCGAAACCACCAGCCGAAACACCACGCGAACAACGTGAACTCAGTTGGGATGATTTAAGCCCGGTAGATCCAATTGGTCTGGAAGTCGGTTACCGGCTGATCCCGCTGGTGGATAAAAACCAGGGCGGTCAACTGATGACCCGCATCAAAGGGATCCGTAAAAAAATCTCTCAGGAAATGGGCTTTTTGATACCGCCAGTACATATCCGTGACAATCTCGATCTCGCACCCACCGCCTATCACATCACCCTGTTTGGGGTGACTTTTGGCGAAGCTGAAGTCTACCCGGACAGAATGCTGGCCATTAATCCCGGCCAGGTATTTGGTCAGCTTGAAGGTATCCGTACCCAAGACCCGGCATTTGGCCTGGAAGCTATATGGATTGAGCCTTCACAGCGTGAAAGCGCACAGGCACAAGGTTATACCGTGGTTGATGTCGATACCGTCGTCGCCACGCATTTAAGCAAGATTCTTCAAAACCATGCCCACGATTTGCTGGGCCGTGAAGAAGTGCAACACCTGCTGGATAATTTGTCGAAAATTGCGCCGAAACTGGTTGAAGGATTGGTACCTGACACCGTGCCGCTGGGGACAGTGCAAAAAGTACTGCAAAACCTGCTGCAAGAAAATATTCCGGTTCGTGACATCCGGACGATTACCGAAGCGATTGCCGAACAGGCAGCGCGCAATCCGGATCCGGAAGCGATTACAGCCGCGGTACGCATGTCGCTAGCCCATTCTATTGTTCAGCATATCAACGGTACCAAGCCTGATCTGCCAATCATCACACTTGATCCTGAACTGGAACAGATATTGCTAAAAACATTACAGGCATCCGGTGAAGGTGGCGCCAGTTTAGAACCTGGCCTTGCCGAAAACATGCACCGTAATTTACAGGAAGCAGCACAACGCCAGGAAATGGCAGGAGAAGCGGCGATTTTAGTGGTACAGGCAGGGTTACGTGGTTGGATTTCACGGTTTATCCGCAACGCCATTCCCGGTTTACATGTGCTTTCGTATAACGAAATTCCGGATGACAAACAGATTCGTATTGTCGCCAATGTTGGCCGCTAGAGAGGTTAGGCTATGAAAATAAAACGATTCCAGGCTGCAGATGTGCGTCAGGCAATTCGTGAAGTTCGCGAAGTATTGGGGCCAGATGCAGTAATTCTGTCCAATACCCGCGTGGATGGTGGCGTTGAAATCGTTGCCGCAACCGATTATGACGAGTCACAATTTCGCCGTCAGGCACCACCAGCCAGACAACGTCAGGAAACGCCCAGCGTCGAAATTGAGCCGGAACCACAACAACCCGCCGTCAGTGCACCACGTCAGGAAAACATCTGGTCACAGGAACCGACACTGGTACAAATGCGTAAAGAAATCGCCGGTCTGCGCGATATGCTGCAAAACCAATTGTCCGATCTGACCTGGAAAGACATGGCCCGGCAAAGCCCGACACAAATGCAATTACTCAAACGGCATTTGCATATGGGCACTGATGTTGAACTGGCCAAACAACTGGTGACACAAGCCGCGGGCATCGATGATATCGAAACCGCCTGGCGCCAATCATTGGGCCGGTTGGCTGCGCAAATTCCATTGCAAGCTCAAGATATGATGGAACATGGCGGTATCACTGCCCTGGTCGGTCCGACCGGTGTCGGTAAGACCACGACCATTGCCAAAATCGCTGCCCGCTGTGCGCTGAAACATGGCGCCAAACAAGTGGCGTTAATCACCACCGATTGTTACCGCATTGGCGGTCAGGAACAATTACGTACCTATGCGCGTATTCTCGGTGTGCCAGTGCGAGTCGCCCGGAACCATCAGGAACTGGCCACCGCACTGAGCGAGTTGCTTGATCGGCGGTTTATCCTGATCGATACTGCGGGTATGAATCCTCGCGATATGCGCCTTACCGAAAAATTTGCCATGCTGCGACAACAGTCTGCACGGATCCGTACCTTACTGACCCTATCGGCAACCACGCAAAATAGCGCGCTCAATGATATGATTGCCGCGTTTTCACATTTAAATTTAGATGGCTGTATTTTGACCAAAACTGATGAAGCCGGCAGCCTGGGTGGTGCCGTCTCAGCAATGATCCGTTATCAACTGCCGCTGGCTTATATTTGTAACGGTCAACAGGTACCGGAAGATTTATCTTTGGCCCGGCCTAATAGTTTAGTTAACCAAGCCAGTGAACTGATGCAGTCAGCTCAACACAACCCGGACCCGCATACCGTGTCCAGTTACGGAGGTTTTGCCGCCTATGGCTGAAACACCACAGGATCAGGCCGCCGGTCTGCGTCAAATGCAACAAGCATCACGTCCGGTTAAGGTCATTGCCATTGCCAGTGGCAAAGGTGGTGTCGGTAAAACCAATGTGACCGTTAATCTGGGTGTGGCATTGGCGACACTGGG